>DAOTWU010000131.1:0-18915 GCA_034435735.1 Anaerolineae bacterium
GCGCGGCTAATCCCTGCCGCTGTGAAGTAATATGCGCCTTCTGTTGTCATCAGCTTAAAGCGGTAAGTATTCACTGGCATCGTCGCCCGTAACGATGTGGCGTACCAGCGGCAGAGGCTATCGCGTTCGATTTCATCCATCTGCTCTAAGTGGCTTTCGCCATCAGGTGCAGTGCGTAAAAAGACTGCTTGTACGGGCGAATCTAGTGGCACACGCAGCTTGATAGTTACGATCTCATCTGCGCGCGGTGTTGGATTAGAGACATACATAATCGAACCGTCGTGATGTACACCGGCGGTCCAGTGTTGTGTTGCTATCATAAAATTCTCACCCTCTCTCCATAAGACACAGTATTGCTCTGTGTGCTCAAGTGGGGCATTTTAAGCGGCTTCGCCAGAATGCGCGAGACCTTTATAGGCCAATATGCGCCGCGAGGATGCACTTGAGTATAATAGATGTCATTGGTACTGAAGAAACTGAAAGGGTTGAATATGTTGCAGCGATGGTCATTAAAATGGCTTTTATTATTGGCTCTTATTGGAATATTGTCTGCTTGTGCTCGCCAAGATGAACCCCTGCCAACACTAATTGACTTACAAGGCACAATTGATGCCCAAAGTACCAGCGATGCTATTTTATTGGCAACATCACAGGCCGAACCCACCAGCACACCGACCCGCCTCGCGCCAACGCTGCCCCCTACATTCACGCCGACAGTGCCGCCAACGCCCTCACCAACTGACCCCGCCTCTGCGCCAACAGCTACCCCGCCGGGTTACCATGCCGATGGCACGATTTACTATATCTACAATGGCGATTCTATTGCTGCGTTGGCTGGCGATGGCTCTAGCGATGAACTGATATTGCGTGGCGGCCCTTTCAGTGATTTAACCGCTTCACCAGATGGGCAACTATTAACCTATGTGGCTCCGGGCACGTTGGGCGGTCAAGAAGTATGGGCGGCTAGTCGCGATGGTACATATACGCAGCAAATTTCCTGTTTGACCTATCCGTTAGTGCGTTTCCCCGTTTGGTCACCCGATGGGCGGTCTGTCGCCTTTTTGGCGGCGGCTGGAGTGGGCGCACCTTATGACCTTTACATCGCCGATTTTGCTGGCGCGACAACTTGCCCAGAAGGTAATAACCAGCGTATGCTGGCGCAACTCAACGCGCCCAATGTCTATGGTTTAACATGGTCTCCAGATGGCACACGCCTATTTTTCAGCACTGGCCCCATTGGTGTTTACGATATTGCAGCGGATTTCCTCAATATGAACCTGACTGTTCCCAGCGGTTTTGGTCCAGATACCAACCCTGTTCACCATCCCACTGAGCCGCGCTTATTCTATTTACATGCCGCGCGTAGCGACACCACCGGGCAATTAGGTGGTGCAATCTATGAAATTCCCACGACAGACATCACCGAGCGCCCGCAAGAAATTCCCGGTGCGAAGCTCTTCGCGCATAACCTCATTATGTCACCTGATGGCGGGTTATTGGTGGCCTCTGTTGCGGATGGCTTCTCTATTTATAACATCGAACTTCGTTCGTCGGCTCAGCCACTAGATGATTTGCCGTCTATCCCTTATGTGGCAATAGACCCTAAGGGAGAGCGTGTTGCCTATGCCCCATCTGCTGATACATCTGTTCAGCAAATCTTTGTCATGCCGCGCTCTGGGGGTGTTAAAGAGCAACTAACCGACCATACAGAGGGCAGTATAGATGGCCTCATCTGGTTAGAAGGGTAGGGCGAGAATGCATATTCTCGTTGCTCCGGGTGCGTTCAAAAATAGCCTGACCGCGACTGCTGCGGCGCAAATTATCGCACGCGGTCTCAAACGCTCTGGTCTAGAGGCCGAATTCACATTATTACCTATCGCCGATGGCGGAAATGGCACTTTAGATGCGTTTTTAGCCACAGGTGGCGACCGTATCTCTAAAACCGTGCTAGGCCCTCTTGGTGAGGAAATAGAAGCCGCTTTCGGCCTGATTGATAATGGGCGTACTGCGGTTATTGAAATGGCTTTAGCTTCTGGCTTAGAGCTTTTGCCCGCTAATAAACTGGATGCGATGCGCACAACTACCTATGGCACAGGCCAGCTTTTACAAGCCGCCCTGGATGCTGGTGTAGAGCGTGTCATCATCGGTATGGGCGGAAGCGCAACGGTCGATGGTGGTGCTGGATGTATGCAAGCATTAGGAGTGCGTTTTTTAGATGCAGATGGTCGAGAAATCGGTCATGGTGGCGGCGCGCTTGACCAAGTGGCGCGGGTAGATGTGTCTGCTTTAGATCCCCGCTGGCGTGATGTGGATGTGATCATCGCTGCAGATGTGGATAACCCTGTTTTGGGCGAACGTGGCGCTGCCTATGTCTTTGGCCCCCAAAAGGGCGCAGCGCCTCAGCAAGTCGAACGACTTGAGGCTAATTTGACCCATTTTTTCACCTTGATTGCAGAACAACTTGGTGTTGATGTACGCAACGCTGCAGGTGGGGGCGCTGCTGGTGGATTGGCGGCGGGTTTAATGGCCTTTTTAGGTGGGCATATTGTCCCTGGTTTGGATTTACTTTGCCAATTTAATGGTTTTGATGCCCATCTACAACAGGCAGATTTGGTCATCACTGGTGAAGGCCGCATGGATGAACAGACGATTTATGGCAAAGGGCCATTCGGCGTAGCACAGCGTGCTCATGCGGCTGGCGTGCCTGCCGTTGCGTTGGTTGGTGGTTTAGCGGTTGATGATGCTGTGCTGCATGAGGCAGGTTTGCAAGCTGTATTGCCCATCGTCAACGCCCCGATGCCATTGGAACAGGCGCTGCGGCAGGCGGAAACGTTGCTAGAACAGGCGGCTTTGCGCCTAGGTTATTTATTGGCAATATAAAGCAATTGCATTCCCGCCCGCCTTTTCGTATACTGTTTGGGATTATAGAGGCCGTCAGAGGAACTGATTATGTCAATGCATCACCATATCTTAATCCGATAAGTGTGACCGACGGCCTGCGTATGAATGAGCATAATGAGCGTAGACGTTGGTCTGCGCTCTTTTTATTGCATGGCGAAAATTGAGGAGAGGTATACATGAGCCAACCGAAAATTAAACCGCGTGTACCCAAAGGAATGCGCGATTTTCTGCCGCAGAATATGCTCAAGCGCGATTATGTCTTCAGTGTAGTGCGCGAAGTTTTCCATCGTTTTGGCTTCGAACCACTACAGACCCCTGTATTAGAATTGCGCGAGACACTAATGGGGAAATATGGTGAAGATGCGGAAAAACTTATCTTTCACGCCCAACACCCCCTCGGCAAAGAAGAGTTGGCGATGCGCTATGACCTCACCGTGCCGCTGGCACGTGTTGTTGCCCAACATCAAAACGAATTGAACTTCCCCTTTAAGCGCTACCAGCTTTCACCCGTTTGGCGTGCAGAACGCCCCCAACGTGGGCGCTATCGGGAGTTCTATCAATGCGATGCTGATATTGTCGGTATCGATAGCATGGAAGCCGATGCCGAAGTAGTCAGTTTGGCTGTGATGGCACTACGCCAGCTAGGTTTTCAGCGGTTCACAGTCAAAATCAATAACCGTAAGCTGTTAACGGGTATGGGGCAGTATAGCGGTGTACCTGATGAGCAATTGGGCGATTTATATCGCAGCGTCGATAAGTTCGATAAAATTGGCGCGGACGGCGTGGCCAAAGAGTTACAAGAGCGCGGTATTGCGCCAGATGTTGTCGAACGTATGATGACATTGCTACAAGCTAACTATGAAGGCCTTGCTAATCTAGATTTTGCCGAAGAGACGCTAGGCCATATTCCCGCCGCAATGGAGGGTATTCAAGAGCTGCGACAGGTTGCCTCACATCTGGCTGCTGCGGGTGTTTCTCCTGAATTTTATGCCTTTGATTACACGATGGTGCGCGGCCTTGGTTACTATACAGGCCCCATCTTTGAGGCTGTCATTACCGAGCCGAATATTGGCAGTATCGCTGGCGGTGGCCGCTACGATGAGCTTATTGGCCTGTTCCGCAAGGAAAGCTTGCCGACAACGGGTATTTCACTAGGCATTGAACGCATCATTGACCTAATGGACGAGTTTAACCTCTATCCCGAACACATTGGCGGCACGGTTGTGCAGGTGTTAGTGAGTGTCTTTAATGATGAGGTGCGTCCTGCCTCTCAACGACTAGCGACCGCCCTGCGTGAGGCGGGGATTTATACCGAGATTTATATGGGTAATAAGAATCTGGGCAAGCAATTCGCTTATGCAGATAAAAAGGGCATCCCGCTTGTGGCTGTCTTGGGGCCAGATGAAGTAGCACAGGGGCAAGTTCGCCTTAAACGCCTCGCCGATGGCCATGAAGAAGCTGTTCCCATTAATGATGTAACCTCAGTTGTGCAGCGTTTGCTGGCTCAATAATGTAGGAATAAGGGGGCATTCTCAATGAAGAATGTCCCTTTTTAAAAAATTTTGTGCAGAATGTTATAGTGCCTTATTGCGCTATTGGCTGAATTCCGTTAATATGCCGCCAATTGTTAATCGTTTAAGTGGCTATAGCCAAAAGGATAAACCCTATGACGCATTTCCCTCGCTCTAGCGGCATATTGCTCCACCCTACGTCGCTCCCTGGTCGTTATGGTATCGGTGATTTGGGAGAGTGGGCTTATCGCTTTGTTGATTGGCTAGTGGCTCATGGTCAATCGATATGGCAGGTATTGCCTTTAGGTCCAACCAGTTATGGCGATTCCCCTTACCAGACGCTCTCTGCTTTTGCTGGTAACCCACTGCTGATTAGCTTGGATAAGCTAGCTGGTTATGGTTGGCTTACTGCTGAAGATTTAGCTGATGTCCCGCCATTCCCTGCGGACCGCGTGGACTATGGTTGGGTGATTGACTATCATTTCAAAAAGCTATTTCTGGCTTATGAGCGTTTTGCTTCTGGCGCTTCTCCAGAACAGAAAAACGCTTTTGAGGCATGGTGTGCAGACAACGCTTTCTGGCTAGAGGATTTCGCCCTGTTTATCGCGCTTAAAGATGCACACGGAGGCCGCGCGTGGGTGGAATGGGATGAGCCTTATGCCCTGCGTGACGAGGCCGCTTTAGCCAAAGCCCGCGAAGAGCATAAACTCCGCATCGCCCAGCACCGCTTTATCCAGTGGCAATTCCACGCTCAATGGCTGGAACTTAAGCGTTATGCCAATGAACGGGGCGTGCGCATCATTGGCGATATTCCTATTTTCGTCGCCCACGATAGCGCTGATGTGTGGGCAAATCCCGACAAATTCGCCCTAGACGAAAAAGGCCGCCCGACTGTTGTCGCAGGTGTGCCGCCTGATTATTTCAGCCCCACTGGCCAACGCTGGGGTAACCCGCTATATCGTTGGGATGTCATGGCTGAAAATGGGTATGAATGGTGGATTAGTCGTTTCCGCCAGCAGCTCACCTTGACCGACATCCTGCGCATAGACCACTTCCGCGGTTTCGAAGCTTATTGGGAAATTCCTGCTAGCGAACCCACTGCCGTGGTTGGCGAATGGAAACCTGGCCCGCGCTTTGCTTTATTTGAAGCTGTGCGCGAGGCGCTTGGCGAGCTTCCTATTATCGCCGAGGACTTGGGCATTATCACGCCAGGTGTGGAACAACTTCGGGATGGACTTGGCTTTCCTGGTATGAAAGTGTTGCAATTTGCATGGAGCGACCCTAAAAACCCGTTCCTCCCCCATAATCATGTTCCGAATTGCGTTGTCTATAGCGGCACACACGATAACAACACTACAGTTGGCTGGTGGCATGAAGAAACCGACGACCATGTGCGCAACATCATCAAGGACTATATCCAATGTGATGTTTACGAAGCCAATTGGATGCTCATCCGCTTGGGAATGGCCTCTGTAGCACATACATTCATCGCCCCAATGCAGGATATTCTTGGCCTTGGTAAAGAGGCGCGCATGAACACACCAGGCCAGCAGGGTGGAAATTGGCAATGGCGTCTCCAGGCGCATGATTTTGACAATCCAGGCAAAGACCGTTTGGCGCATTTCACTTGGCTTTACCAACGCCGCCCAGACCAGCAAGAACGTGTGTATGGTGATGTCGCTGTGAATAACGGCGAATAGTTGTCTTCTCATCGGATATGCAAAGGCCGCCCGTTGATTACTGGCGGTCTTTTTTATTGAATCTAACAAGCCATTTATATGCGATACAGGTATAATGAATATGTAGCCTTCTGTCTACTACAGGAGCAAATACCTCATGAAAATCAGAAAATTATGGATTTTGGCTTTCACTTTTGTTTTCTCATTAGCCTTTGTCAGAATCAACGTCAGTGCGCAAGATTCCGAAGAATTATGTGCCGCTATCACTGATACGGCATTCAGCACATTAGAGTTGGCCTGTTCTGATATGCCCGATAACAGCGCCTGTTATGCCCATGCACCTGTTACCGCCGCTTTTAGCGCAGATGCTGGCGAAATGACTTTCGATACACCGGGCGATACAGCCCCACTTGCCAGCCTCGACAGTTTGCAAACCAGCGGCTTAGACCTTGGTAGCGAAGCACTTGGCATTGCTTTAATCCGCCAGCAGGTCGATGGTGTACCTGTAACACTACTTCTGATAGGCGAGGGGACTATCCGTAATGTTGCCCAGCCATCTGAGGATGCCACACCAACTTTGATGGGAACTGCCCCCGCGGCAGGGGCTAATATCCGCCGTGGCCCCAGCACCGCCGAAACCATTGTTTGGCCGCTTGGCCCTAATGAACAGGTTTTGGTGACGGGCAAACTAGCCGATGGTACATGGTTGCGCGTAGAAATTCCTAGCCGTTATGGCGGTATTGGTTGGGTATATGCCCCTGCTATTACCCTCAATGGCGACATCAACTCATTGCGCACTGTTACCCGCAATAGTCCGCCGCCTGTGCTCGATAGCGGCAGCTTTGGCCGTTGGCAGGCGCTTGCACTAGAAACAACCTCGTCTGATGCGCCTTGTGTTTTAGCACCACAGAGCGGCCTTATCATTCAAGTTGGTGACCCATCACAAGCTGCCACGTTCGAAATTAACGGCGCAACGCTCATAGTGCGTGGCACAGCCTTCCTGCAGGCGATTAAGGGCGAGGCCATGACGATTATCGCGCTAGAAGGCGAAACTGAACTGTCATCACAAGAGACAACAGAAACAGTTCAAATGGGGTTCAAATCTAGCGTATCATTGGATGACAACGGTCAGGTTGATGGCCCTCCTTTATTAGCCTCTGTTGCATCGCGCGATGACCTGCGCGCTATCCCGCTCAACGCCTTACCGCGCCCAGTAAGTTTAGTGCCAGATATTCCCTCTATCGATGCGACTCCAGAGGCTACGGCAGAGACAGCACCTGTTCCAGAAGCCACCGCCGCTCCAGAAGCGACCAGCGAGCCTCCTGTAATTGAGCCTGTGACTACTGAAGAACCAGCGAACACAGGTTTTGCCGATGTCTGCCAGATGCAAGTCACCAATCCTGATGGTATCAATGTGCGTAGCGGGCCAGGGACGCAATATCCCGTAGCCACCTATTTAACAACGGGCGAACGCCCAGTACCTTTTGGCCGTGCCCGCGATGAGTTTGGCTTCTACTGGTTCAAGATTGACGCGGAAGAGAATCATTGGATACGTGAAGACACCATCGAAATGAGTGGTGATTGCCTGCGCGCTGTGCCTTCGGTGAATTTTGAGCCGTCCACATCGCCACAGCAATCTGCTGCCCCTGCAACGGGTGGGGCTACGCTGTTCTCAAGTGATTTGAATGCAAACGTTTGCCCTGGCCCTTCGTATTTGCAAGGGCAGCCCTTTACCGCCTCGATAGCAGTTTCTCTTGGTGGTACATGGACCGCAAGCGCTGGCACAACCGTAACCTTCACCACCAATGGCGGCTCTCTGACTGAATATGGCGCTTATATACGCTTGTTAGACTTAGGCCGTAATACCATTGCCGACTCTGGCGGTTCGCGGACGTTGACATGGACATTCAATCAGGATACACAATTCAATATTTTCATGGCCGCTAAAACTGGGGAGACTGTAACCCTAGAAGTGGTCTGTCAATAACGCTAAATTGTCCATATGTTTTCAGTACAGGGTGGGCAACATATGCTCACCCTGTTGTTTATAGGAGCTTTTAGATGAATAGCGATACAGCTTATACCTATTTTGAAAAGAGTGGTATTTGTGCCGGTATGCGAGGCCCCTTTACGCCGGATGTGGCACTTGAAACAACTCGCGCTCTGATGGAAGAGGGTATTAACGTATTTGAGTTCACCATGAACAGTGAACAGCCTATCGAGGCCATGCGTGCGGTGAAAGCGGAGTTCGGTGATGAAGCTTGTGTGGGCATGGGGACAGTGCTTTCCGTAGAAACGGCTAAACGTGTTTTGGATGCGGGAGCTGATTTCGTCGTTTCACCAGCTTTTCAGCCAGATGTCGTTCAAACTATCCTTGACGCGGATGTGCTTATAGCCCCTGGTGTTACAACCCCTAGCGAAGCCGTTGCTGCTTGGGGAATGGGCGTGAAGCTGTTGAAGTTATTCCCCATTGGCGCGTTGGGCATAGATTATTTCAAAGCAATTTTTGGACCATTGAATCATATGCGCTTTATGTGTAATGGTGCAATGAATGATACGAATGCTCGTCAATTCATTGAAGCGGGGGCAGTTGCTTGTGGCATGGCGAGCTGGCTCACTGGTGACGGCACATGGCCGCCTTCTCGTGTACGTAGCCGCGCTTTTGTATTGCGCAACGCGGTTGAACTTGCCCGTACTGGCCAAGCCCCCACATTAGAGGCTTAATCACGTGAGCTTGTGACTTGTTTTTTGCCCTTTCGCTGCCTAGCATACGCTATTGGAGATTTGCGTAGCAGCAACAGAAGGTTTTCTATGGGCACAGAACAAATAAAGCGGCGGATTGTGGTCAAGGTGGGGACGAGCACGCTCACGGCTGGTGGCCATGCCTTGAACCGCCAACGCATCTTAGAACTCGTGCAGCAATTAGCCTATCTGCACCAACTTGGCCACGAAGTGGTTCTTGTCTCTTCTGGTGCGCAAATGGCTGGCAGAGAGCGCCTCAACTATCCAGATTTTGGGCGTTCTGTGCCAGTCAAACAGCTCTTAAGCGCTGTTGGACAAAGTCATCTCATGCGCATTTATAATGACTTGTTCGATATTTTCGATATTGTCGTCGCTCAGGTACTTTTGGTGGCGGAAGATTTGCGCCATCGCGCCCGTTATCTCAATGCGCGCGATACTTTACAAACATTATTGGAGCGTCGCATTATCCCGATTGTCAACGAAAACGATACCACGGCCACTGAAGAAATTCGTGTTGGCGATAATGACAATCTCTCGGCATTGGTTGCTAGCGCGCTTGAAGCGGATTTGCTGATTATACTCACTGACCAACCAGGCCTCTTCACGGCAGACCCGCGTTACGATACTGAAGCGCGTCTAATCGAACGTGTGACGAAAATTGATGAGCAGGTCATGGCGATTGCTGGTGGTGTGGGCACATCGATGGGTACAGGCGGCATGGCGACAAAGATTGAGGCGGCTCAATTAGCACAGCGAAGCGGTGTCACAGCTATTATCGCCGCTGGCCATGAGCCGAATGTGCTGGGGCGTATCATCGGCGGTGAAGCGCTTGGCACGCGTTTTGAGCCGGCTATCAGTCATTTAGAGAGCCGCAAACGTTGGATGCTGGCCGATAAGCCTCAGGGCGTTGCGCATGTAGATAATGGCGCGGTGCGTGTGCTTCAGCGCGGTGGGGCGAGCTTGTTGCCCGTCGGCGTGACAAGCGTTGAAGGGCGGTTTGGACGTGGCGCATTGTTAGAGGTTGTTGCGCCTTCTGGCCAAGTTATTGCTCGCGGATTGAGCAATTATGATAGCGAAGATGCCGCTCAATTGTGCGGCGTTAAATCCCAGCAAATCATCGACGTTCTCGGCTATAGTTATGGCGATGCGCTCATACATCGCAATAACATGGTACTTCTAGGTTAATCAAAAACCGCCGCGCTTTATTGGGCGGCGGTTCTGTTTAATAGATTGGCGCTTAAGCGGTTTGCTCTTTTAGCCGCTCACTGCGTCCCGCTAGTTTTGCTCCCAGCAGGTATATGCCATACATGAAGAATATCACACCGTATTCAATGAACGGGATGCGAATCACCTCATTGGCTTGGTATGGCTCACGGAGTAGGGTATAGGTGAGAACGACTGTGATGATGAAGCCGGTGTAAAATGCTCGCTTGACCCATGTTTTTAGCCCCAAACCATGCATTTGCGTGACCAGGAAAATGGTGGCAAAGCCGTAAAGGAACATTGGCCATAGGTCTTTGCCCTGTGCCAAAGCCACCTGAAAAGCGTGGGGCAGAACCAGTATTTCTAGCAGGAACATCCACTTGCGATTGAGATGCACCCGCATATACATCAGTGAGCCTTGTAGCATCACTAGAATTACATGTACAAAACCGACCAAATGCCCCCATGTTGGCACCATCGGATGGAACCAGAATGTATAAATCACTGCGAAGCTGAAGATATAGCCATGATAATGACGGAAGAAATCGAGGAAGGCGCGACGGAACTTGATTTTGCGCCCGAAGAATAGTCCACGTCGTGGTGAGTCCATAATGAGCACAACAATAAGCATAAACGCAACGGCAAACTGCGCTGTCCAACTGGGAACATCCTGCGCGATGCCATCATAGAAAACAGCCGTTTGGATATAGTGCAGCACGATGAAAACAGCGTTAATGCCCAGCGCTATCCAGTTAATGGTGCGCAGTTGATCGCTGTATTTACTATAGTTTTTCCGTGCATACCAAATTGTCCAGAAAATAGCCAGATTGTGGAATATCCAGCCAAACCACGCTGTTACTCTACTCCAAAATGTTGGATTCGCCAGTTGCCACTCATAGAAAAATCCGCTATCTCCTGGTGGCACTGGCGCCAGCTCAAATCTTGTTAGCCATGTCCCCAATAAGCCAATGGCGATAGCCACGATAACGGAGAAGATTATTCCCCCGTTGACAATGTCCTTGTCTTTGATGTTTTGCAGCATACTTCAACCCCATATGTTACAGATGTATATATAATGTGTTGATATTGACTGTGTTTCCTGAACAAATTAAACCACAAGAAAAACAAGAAATTTGTTAGAATAGAGGGGCAATCCTTTGAATTTGTTAAAGAGAAGGGCACAGGGAGTTATGGTTGCAAGTACAATCACAACAATTGATTTGACGGCGATGGGGCGCCGCGCAAAAGAAGCATCGCATCAACTTGCTCAATTTACTACCGAGCAGAAGAATGCCGCTATTTTAGCTATTGCTGACGCATTAGAAGCACGGGCTGATGAGGTGCTAAGCGCCAATCAATTAGATGTAGAGGAAGCCCGCGCGAATGGTGTTGATGCGTTATGGATACGTGACCGTATGGAGATGGAACGGCGTATGTCTGGCATGATTGCCGATGTGCGGAAAGTGGCGACATTGCCAGACCCAGTTGGGCGCGTTTTTGATGAGCGCACACTAGAAAATGGCCTCAAGGTGCATAAACGCCGTGTACCTTTGGGCGTGCTTGGCACGGTTTATGAGGCGCGCCCAAATGTGACGGTTGATGTTGCTGTTTTGGCGCTAAAAACCAGCAACGCCGTGATTTTGCGCGGGGGTAAAGAAGTCTTGCGGACTAATCTGGCTTTAGTGCACATTTTGCGCGATGTTCTAAAAGCGCAGGGCTTGCCTGTCGATGCAATTCAATATATTGAAAGCACAGACCGCCGTTACGTTGGCGAAATGCTGAAATTACACCAGTATATCGACATGATTATTCCGCGCGGCGGCAATAGTTTGCATAACTTCTGCCGTGAAAATAGCACTATTCCGGTGATTACTGGTGGCATTGGTATTTGCCATCTTTTTGTTGACGAAACTGCTGATATAGATGGTTCTTTGCGGGTGATTCATAACGCGAAGACCCAGCGTCCTGCCGTCTGCAATGCGCTGGATACATTGCTGGTACATGAAAATGTCGCTGCTGAAGTTGTGCCCCGTGTTGTTGAGCATTTACGCGAGGCAGGTGTGCGCTTCAAAGCCTGTCCCAAGTCATTGACCTTACTAGAAGGGCAGGAAGGTGTTGAGCCTGCTGGGGCAGAGGATTTTGATACTGAATGGTATGCGCTGATTTTAGGGCTGAAAGTTGTGATCGGGCTTGATGAAGCCATTGCCCATATCCGCCAGCACAGCACCCAACATAGCGACGGTATTTTGACGCAGACTGCCGCCCATGCCGAGCGTTTTTTGAATGAAGTGGATTCGGCAGCCGTATATTGGAATGCGAGCACTCGTTTTACCGATGGTAGTGTGCTGGGATTAGGGGCAGAAATCGCCATCAGCACCCAAAAGCTCCATGCACGTGGGCCGATGGCGCTGGAAGAGTTGACAACGTATAAATGGGTGATTGTCGGGCAATACACTGCTCGTGACTGATGTTTTTGGGCTTGCCGTATGTATTGGCTGAATATCGAAACGTGGAAGAAGATACAATGCAACAAACACTGGTCTTGATTAACCCTAATGCTGCCAGCGGGCGCGCGGAAACAATTTGGCAGCGCATGTCCGCCCATGTTGAAGCGCAAATGGGCGCATTACAGGTTGTCATAACCCAACAGCCTGATGATGTTGCGCGATATGTCGATGAAGCGCAGCAAAATGGCATGACGCACATTCTCGCTGTTGGCGGCGATGGGACAAACCACGCTTTGATTAATGCCCTTGCTATACGACAAGCCCAACATCCAGACGAACCACTGCCTATTGGTGGCACAATCCCAGTTGGCACTGGCCGCGATTGGGCACGAACCTTGAATATCCCCTTTAAGCCAGAAGCGATTGGCACTTGGCTAGCACAGGCGCAGGTTAAGCAGGTTGATATAGGTCTCTTACATTACTCAACGGATGATGGCCAAACTTGCCAGCGCTATTTTTTGAATGTGGCTAGTAGTGGGCTAGGGGGCGAGGTTGTCGCCCGCGTTAACCGCACGCGCCGCCGCCGCCCATGGACATTTCTTAAGTCCACCGTATCCACCCTATTCGCCTACGACCCTATTCCTATGCGCGTTGAGGTTGATGGCGACGTTTGGTATGACGGTGATAGCTATATTGTCGCGGTTGCCAATGGTACGACTTTTGGTCGGGGGATGAAAGTTGCTCCTCATGCCGAAATTCAAGACGGCCTATTGGATGTCATTCTAGTGGAGGGCATGTCTCGTTTTAGTGCGCTTAAAGCCTTGCCTAGCCTTTATAATGGTACGCACCTTAACCATCCCCGCGTGCAATGGCGACGGGGAAAAGATATAAAAATCATCACATCAGGTTCACTAGATGTTGAGCTAGATGGAGAATATGTAAAGGGCACAGCGCTACATTTTAGCGTGTGCCCTTCAATGTTACGTTTGTTAGTTTGATGACGGATTGCCGTTTGTTGAATTGCTCGTACTTACGGCACTATTGCCATTACTCGTTGTCGATACTTCAGACGCAGTTGCATCTGTTGATTCAGCTTTGCTATTAGTGCTTTCCGCAGTGCTGGCTGTTTCCGCAGGTTTTGCCTCGCTTGCAGTACCCGCAGTAGTGCTTTCATTTGTCGAGGCACTGGCATCACTGGTAGTTGAACTGCTGTCTTGTGTTGAAGTAGTCGCGGTTTCTGTAGTGGTGCTAGGCGCTGTAGTTTCTGAAGTTGTAGCGGAAGTTGTTTCAGTGGCTGGTTTTTCCTCTGTTTTGGTTTCCGCTTTTTCTTCAGTGCTTGCGCTTGTGGTAGCTGCACTATCTTGCGTAGATGTTGCAGGTGCTTCGGTAGCGGTGGACAATGTGGATGAAGTTTCTTCATGTACACCACTTTCAGGAATGGCTGATGCAATATTGCCCGATTTTAGCGCAGATTCATAGCGCCCTAATAACTCAATGAGTACGGGCACAGAGAGCGGTTTCGCCATGTATTCATCACAGCCCGCCTCTAGGCAGCGTTCGCGGTCACCAGCCATTGCATACGCGGTCACTGCCACAATTGGGGTTTTGAAGCCCTGTTTGCGTAGCTCACGCACCACATCTAAGCCGGTTAAATCACCAACCAATTGAATATCCATCAACACAAGGTCGGGGTTATCTTGCCCAAAATTCGCAAGGACATCCGCCCCATCAATGTAGTTCATCACCTCGTGATTGCCCATCCGTGCCACCCGCTTCACGAGAAACAGGTTTGCCGGATTGTCTTCGACGTAAAGAATTCGCATATTACCCCACCTTCATACCATCTGTGGTTTTATACATTTGCTGCAGCAGAAGCATCGCCCTTCATACCAGACGGTACTTGAGCTGCTGTTTGCTCGCTCAATGGTCCGGTTTTCGGACGTGCGGGCACATCAACTTTATCTTGCTGGCGATAGGCTGGCACTGTGAAGTAGAAAGTACTGCCTTTACCCAGCTCACTTTCTGCCCAAATGCGCCCACCCATCAGTGTAACCAATTGGCGAGAAATAGCTAGACCGAGACCTGCACCAGACCGCGGGTCTCGCCCTTTTCCGCCAACTTGTTGGAACTCTTCAAAGACTTTATCAACCTCATCGGGCGCAATACCAACACCTGTGTCCGTGACGGCAAATTTGACATGGTCGCCTTCAGTGGTGATGCTCAGGCTAATGCTACCCTCGTCGGTGTATTTAACCGCATTGCTATATAGGTTTAGCAAAACCTGGCGCAAACGCTTATCATCAGCCCAGCATAGCGGTGGCGGGCTGGGGATTTCTTCCGCAAACTTCAGCGGCTTATGTTTGGATGCCGCTAGGCCGCGCGCAGTTGCTAGCACAGATTCGATAATTGGGGTTAACTCTACGCGCTGCATCACGATTTCCAACTTACCAGCATCGACACGCGCCAAGTCGAGAATATCGTTGATGACCGCTAGTAGCTGCTGCCCACTGGTGTTAATCTGCTCAAGGTCACCGCGATAAGCCTCTGGCAGCGGAATATCGTCGTACATCACTGGGAACTTCAGCATAGTTTCACTGAAACCGATAATTGCATTCAGCGGTGTACGTAGCTCATGACTCATGTTCGCCAAGAATTGCCCGCGGAACTGTTTCGCGCGTTCGGCGGCTTCTCTCGCGGCTTCTAGCTCTACATTGGCCTCTTTTAGCTGGTCAGAAAGCGCTTGGCTACGTAGTAGCGCTTTTTGTAGCTCTTGCCGCTTTTCAAATAGGGCATCCGTTGTGCGGCGCTCACGTTGGTAGTTCATGAGCGCCCACTGCGCCACTTGATATAGCTCGCCAGTCACCTGCACCGCTAGTAACGCGCTGAGGAATGTCATAATGATGGCGATAACGGCTATATCTACGGGATGCGTTGTCGTGATGTTGAATAGGGGCGGGCCTAATAACAGAATTGCTGAACACCCCAATGCTGTCAGCATTGTTTGTGAGGGCGGTAGCAACAGCCCAACGAAGAAAACGACAATGGGGTAGGCAAATGGGATGAAGCGCAATGCATTCTCATCCCCCCATATCCATGGCACAGCCACACTTGATACTAGGGTGATGGTGAATAGCCACATAGCCCACAGCGCTTTTTGGTCACGCAATAAGCGCCCTGTAAGGAGTGAGCCAACTAGTAAAATGCCAAGCGAAACATACCAGTGCATAATCTGGTTTGCGCTGTTATAAGCCCCAAACACAAATAGCACCATAATCAGGAAGCTGACAATGGCAACCAGAATTTTCCATAATAGGTTTAGGCGGTCGGCTTTTACTTCTGCTGCAAAAGCCGCTGTACTTGGCAACTCCCCTCTAAAGATAGAGTTACCATAAGTGGTGGTTTCTTCACCACTAGTTTCATTACTCACTGCGTTTGAATCGGTTGTGATTTCATTCATGATGATGCCCCGTTACTACATTTGCTATTCCATGGCATTCCTGCGCTGAACCCGGCAATCAATGATTTTGAGAAAGATATTTTGATGAGTTTCAAAATTTTTTGTAATAGTGTGAGTGTTAAACAACGTCTTGTTGCTGAAATTTATGTTAATTTTACAACAAGTTTCCATGATAATACCTTTAAGACTTCAAATTGCCAAATGAAACAAATATAAAACAAACGGGACGAGTGTATAAACCCGCCCCGTTTCGCCTTTACCAAATGCGGTTTTGGCGTTAGTTGACGTTTTCGAAAATGCCAGCAGCGCCCATACCGCCGCCGATGCACATTGTCACCATACCGTATTTGCTGTTGCGGCGGCGCATCTCGTTGATGATTTGCACTGTGAGTTTCGCGCCAGTGCAGCCCAAAGGATGCCCCAAAGCAATAGCCCCACCGTTCACATTGACCTTCTCTGGGTCCATCTCTAGTTCGCGGATAACGGCCAACGACTGCGAGGCAAAGGCTTCATTCAGTTCAATTAAGTCAATATCATTGAGCGTTAGGCCAGTGCGCTCTAATACTTTCGGCACTGCCTTAATGGGTCCGATGCCCATCACTTCTGGCCGCACACCAGCGACCGCATAGCCGACGAAACGCGCCAACGGTTTCAGCCCTAGTTTAGCGGCTAAGCCAGCTTCCATCACAATGACGCCTGCTGCGCCATCGCTCAATGGGCTAGAGTTGCCCGCGGTTACGCTGCCGCCCTGTTTGAAGACGGGCTTTAGTTTTGCCAGCGCTTCCATCGTGGTTTCGCGGCGCAGGTGCTCATCAGTTTCAAAAACGCGCTTGATGGTGACGGGTTTCCCGTCTTCGCCCAACACGGTTTCTTCAATTTCGAACGGTACGATTTCCTCAGCGAATTTGCCGGCATCTACTGCTGCCGCGGCCTTCTGGTGGCTGTGATAGGCAAACTCGTCCATATCTTCGCGGCTAACGCCAAACTCTTCCGCCACATGTTCGGCGGTATGCCCCATCGCCATATAGACTTCTGGTGCATTCCGTGCCATGTATGGGTTCGGGCTGAGTTTATGGCCGCTCATCGGCACTAGTGACATCGTCTCTGCACCACCAGCGATAATGACATCTGCACCATTGGCGATAATACGTTCGGCAGCCATAGCGATGGTTTGCAGCCCGCTAGAGCAAAAGCGGTTGACAGTGACGGCGGGAATATCCACCGGCAGACCAGCACGCAAGGCGATAACCCGCGCAAAGTTCAGCCCTTGGGCGCCCTCTGGCATAGCACAGCCAATGATGACATCGTCAATTTGTTGCGGGTCTAATTTGCCGTCCGTCTGGCGCATCAGCTCCTGAATGACCGTAGCGGCCATATCGTCCGAACGCACGTTTCTTGTTGTGCCTTTGACGGCTTTACCAACAGCGGTTCTCGTCGCGGCGACAATAACAGCTTCTCGCATGATAATACCCTTTCACACTTTATTTTATTCTTTAGAGGGCGTCACACAGGACGCCCTTACGCCTGTATGTTCCGCTTAGTTGCGTAGCGGCTTGTTGTTTTGCAGCATGTACATGATGCGTTCCTGTGTCTTGGGCTGCTGAATGAGGTCAACAAAAGCCTCACGCTCAAGGTCAAGGAACAGTTGTTGAGGCGCCCATTGCGGTTCAGAAAGCGCCCCACCAGTCATAATATTGGCGAGATGGCGGGCGATATAAGCATCGTGCTCGGTGGCATAATTACCCTCGACGAAGCCTTGGATGCCCAGTAGCAGAGCAGCATGTGCATCACGCCCAGAAGCATAGACTAGTTCTGGTTCTTGTGGGGTATAGATGGCTGCCAGCCCCAAGGCGGCTTTCTTCGCTTCACCGAGCAGGTGAGCACGGTTCATCACGATTTTGTCATTGGTGGAGAGGAAGCCGATTTCTTGCGCAATTTTAGCGCTTTCGCTCACGGTTGCGGTGGCGACTGTTTGCAGGATTTTCTCTAACGCTGGTAAGACATCCGCACCGCGCTGTGCCAACGGGTTTACCAGACGGCGAACCAGTTCTTTCATGCCACCGCCAGCGGGCACAAGCCCAACGCCAATCTCCACCAAACCGATATAAGACTCGATATGGGCAACCACAAAGTTGCCAGCCATCACTAACTCGCAACCGCCGCCCAGCGCCATATTATGCACAGCGACAACCACCGGCTTCGAAGCGTATTTGAGCGCCATGGTCAAATCTTGCAGGTTTTTGACCATTTGCTCGATGCCCTCAACGCCAGACATCAGCGCGCTGGGGTCTAAGCCTGCGCCAATCGAGAAGCGTTCGCCATCGTTGCCGATAACCAGTGCCACATAGTCATCGTTATCTTCTAATAGGCGAACGGCTTCCCAACCAATTTCAACCAAACCAGGAGTAATGGTATTTTGCTTAGAGTGGAATTCCCACAGCAGTACACCATCGCCCATGTCATAAACGCTGGCATCGTCATTACCAGCAACTTCTGCTCCTTTAGCGCGCAACTCAGCAATAGTGATTTCGCGCGGGTCACGCTCTAGCGGCACATAATCACCCGCTTGTGGGCTGTAATAGCCAACGACAAGCCCATTCTCATCGCGCTGGTAGAAAGTGCTCTTACCGCTGGCGACCATGTCTTTTACCCACTGCGCCACTGGATAGCCCGCTTCTTCAAATGGTGCAATTGTGTCGGGCACGCCGATAGCATCCCAAATTTCAAATGGCCCCATTTGGTGGTTAAAGCCCCACTTCATCGCATTATCAATGTTAACCAGCGTTTCGGTGATTTCTGGCACACGGTTGGAGGCATAGGCCAGCAAAAAGGCGAAATGATGCCATAAGAATTGCCCCGCGCGGTCATCTTCGTTAATCAGCAAGCGAATGCGCTCGCCCAACGGTTTAACGCGCTTATGCTTTTCAACGCTTTCGAAGCTGGGTTTGCTCGGCGGTTCATATTCCATCGTTTGT
>DAOTWU010000132.1:0-2784 GCA_034435735.1 Anaerolineae bacterium
GCGCCATATTCGCCATGCGCAGGCCAAACATCACATTATCGAGCACCGTCATATGGGGGAAGAGCGCGTAATCTTGAAATACCGTATTCACCGGGCGATGAAAAGGCGGCACGTTTTGCATAGGCTGGCCACGCAACAAAATTTCGCCGCTGGTTGGCTGCTCAAAGCCGGCAATCATGCGCAGCGTCGTGGTTTTGCCACAGCCGCTAGGGCCAAGTAGCGCGAAAAATTCGCCATCTTCGATTTGCAATGACACATTATCAACAGCCAGCACGCGCTTAACGCCCTGCCCAATAAATTGTTTGGTGACATTACGCAGCTCAATATCGTACACCATAACTTCACCCCATATCCTTCGCATGATGTGGGTCGGGGCGAAAAAACACCCCGACCCTTACGACTAAATTTCAACTATTCTTGCCCAACGAAAATGAGCAGCTCATCCCACGCATCGTTATACATCTGCTCCACTTCGGGGGTGGCATCAGTAATCCAGAAGAGGTTTTCGAGGATTTCTTCTGGCGGGTAAATGGCGGGGTCATTGAGCAACTCCTCGTCAATCAGCCCCATCTCAATAGCTGTGCCGTTAGGCGAAGCATAAGCGGTGAAGTTGCTGATGTCTGCGCCAACTTGGGGGTGCAGGATATAGTCCATGAACACCATCGCCAGCTCTGGATTGGGCGCATCAATGGGAATGGCGAGGTTATCAATCCAGATGTTTGAGCCTTCTTCGGGGATGACATAGGCATAGGTTTCGCATTCACATTCGTAAATCATGTCGATGATGTCGCCACTATACTCGACAGTCATATCGACATCACCACGCTCTAGCCAAACCTGCCCATCATCCGCCGCGATAGTGACCACATTAGCGCCATGTTCAATCAGGAATTGTTGAGCTTCCATGATTTCATCTGGATTTTCGGTGTTGGGGTCATAACCGAGCAGCGTCAAGGCAATGCCAAACATGGCGCGCTGGTCATCTAACCACGCAACATTGCCCTCATAGTTGAACATATCCATCCACGAACTGATGCCATCCGGGATAGCTTCGGTATTGTAGCCAATCCCCACCGTACCCCACTGGTAAGGCACAGAATACTGATTTTCGGGGTCATAGGGCGGGTTCTTCAAGTTATCAAGTACATGCTCAAAGTTAGGGATTTTCTCCAAGTCAATGGGAATGAGCAAACCTTCATTGGCCATCACCGCAATGGTGAAATCGCTGGGGACGATGATGTCGTAGCCGGGGTTACCCTGGCGAATACGCGCTAACATCGCCTCGCCACTTTCATAAATGTCATAGGTCACGGTAACGCCACAAGCTTCCTCAAAATCGGGAATGGTGTTATCCGCAATATAGGTTGACCAGTTGAAAACACTTAAAGTTTGCCCTTCAAAACCTTCCGGACAAACCCACGGTTCAATTTCGGCGGCAGCATCGTCGCTACCCTCGCCGTCAGAATCGCCATCTTGCGCCAGCGCAACACCAGACACAAGCAAGGCAACCAGACTTAACAGAACTAACCACTTACGCATAAAACATGCCTCCTAAAGAAATAAACTTTCTTTATGCTCTACTCGCATTGCGCCCTTGTAGCGCCAGCGAGATAGCAATCAATACAGTAGATGCCATCAACATTAATGTGGAAATGGCGTTAATCTCCGGTGTGACAGTCAACTTGAGCAACCCATACACAAAGATGGGCAGCGTCGTTGTGCCGGGGCCAGACGTGAAGAATGTGACAACAAAATCATCTAATGAGAGCGTAAACGCCAATAGCGCCCCTGCAATAATACCGGGCAAAATCAAGGGGAATGTAATACGCCAAAAGGTGCGCCACTCATTTGCGCCCAAATCGCGGGCAGCTTCCTCTAAATTCGGGTTCATATCTGCCAGGCGAGCGCGCACCACTATCGCGACAAACGAAATGTTAAAAGCGACATGCGCGATGATAATGGTATGAAATCCGGGGAAGATGCGCTGGCCAGTTAACCCATTCCACCAGTTAAACAAGATATTAAAAAATACGGCCAGCGACACACCTTGCGTGATTTCTGGAATGACGACCGGCAAGAACAACACACCTTCTAAGAAGCGTTTGCCGGGGAAATCGCCGCGCTCTAGGGCTAGGGCGACCATTGTCCCGATTGTGGTGGCAATAGCGGTGGCGGTAATGCTCACTAGCAAACTATTGCCTAATTTTTCTAGCATTTGTTGAGTGGAAAAAGAGGCGTCTGCGCCAACGATGTCGTTAAAAATGTTGTTGTACCACTGCAAAGTGAAGCCATCCCAGCGCGCCAAAGAGCGAGAAGCGTTAAATGAGAATAATACCAGAATGAGAATAGGCGCCCACAGGAAGAAGTAAGAGATGATTGGGTTTAAATACAGCCCCAACTTCCCCCCACGCCGCAGCATCATATCGCGCCGTAACGCGCTTCTTGGAGAGAGGCCGCGCATAATCAGCGCCACAGAAGCGAATAGGCTTGCCCAATAGCCAAACGCGGTTGTTGCACCGGCAGCTTGCGCAGCAGCATGATAGACCAACGCAACTAAACCAGCAGCTAAAGCAACATACCCCGCCATTTTAGAGAAGCGGTCACGGAACAAGCCGTAAAGCCCGCTTATAAGCCCGATAATCGCACCAATAAGCAAGGGCAATGTCACGGGTGACGGTTCGTTGAGGAAAGTGAATAACAGAACTAGCGCAAAAATACCTGTCCAGAAATTGAGATTATCAAACCAATCGCGCCAGGTTGAGAATATGCCCAAGTTAAAGCGGA
>DAOTWU010000133.1:0-1630 GCA_034435735.1 Anaerolineae bacterium
TGGGATGGCTGGCTCAGAGAAACCAATCCCCTTAAGTGCGTCCTGAAATTCTGCAGAGGCACTTTCCATCAATGGGGAATGAGCAGCAATACTGACCGCTAGTTTCACCGCGCGGCGCGCGCCGGCTTCTTTTGCCAATTCGATACCCGCATCGATAGCCGTGTTTTCTCCGGAAATGACGATTTGGCCGGGACAATTATCGTTAGCTAAGACCAGCACTCCGCCGGTTTGTTGGCTGGCTTTTTCGCATACCTCTAAAACAGCTTCAGTATCTAAACCGAGCAGGGCGGCCATTGCGCCGGGGTTTTGTTCTCCTGCGGCTTTCATTAGCCGTCCACGTTCCCGCACAAGCCGAACGCCATCCTCAAACGCTAGTGCACCAGCAGCTGTAAGGGCAGTCAATTCGCCTAAGCTATGTCCTGCAACAAACGCTGGAACAGCTTCCGGCACTTCCTGCTGCAAGGCGCGCAATGTGGCGATACCTGTGACATATAAGGCGGGTTGTGTGTTGATTGTATCGTTTAGCGATTCTTCAGGGCCTTCAAAACATAGGGTAGATAAGCTAATTCCCAGTATGTCATCAGCGTTTTCAAAAGTTTCCCGTGCAATTGAATAGGCCTCAGCTAGGTCTTTACCCATGCCTACAACTTGAGAGCCTTGTCCAGGAAATACAAAAGCAGTTTTTTCCCAATTTATCATAGAGACATTCCTCTGGCTTTTGAATGATGCTTGTTAAGCATAGCGTACTCGCCACAAAGCGCAAACAGCAAAAATCAAAAAATCGTGTTAGAAACACGATTCTTTGGTGAAAAACTTCAGTAGGTTGTTGATTTAATCTTCATCAACTTCCATCACTGTTTCGCCGCGATAGGCCCCGCATTTAGGGCAAACACGATGCGCCAGATGATACTCACCACAATTTTGGCATTCTACCAGATGCTGTGGTGGTAGAGCGTCATGGGCGCGGCGTTTATTGCGACGGGTGCGTGAAACTTTACGCTTAGGCAGCGGACCCACGGTGTTCGCTCCTTTATCCCTTGTCTGTTCACTACGAAAGGCGAATTATAAAGGTTTGAATGGATAACGTCAAGATGGCCGTTGCTCTATTTACCATTCTGCTATAGCTTATGCTTGATATTCAAGGAGGTGACTGTGTCATCATTAGCCATGAGACTTGAACTCATCTTAGAACAGCGAGTGAAACAGATAATCCCCTTACATGGTGGAATGATAGGCGAAGTCTATCAAGCAACATTGGAGAAGGGTGAGCGTATAGTTGTTAAAGTGGCTTCATCTAACAAGACGCTTGATATTGAAGGCTATATGCTTATCTACTTGAAAGAGCATAGCACCTTACCTGTTCCTGAAGTGCTTTATCACGCTCCCGATTTGCTAATCATGACTTTTATTGAAGGGCAGAGTGCATTCAATACCGCTGCTCAGGAACATGCTGCCGAGTTGCTTGCGGCGCTACATCAGGTTATTGCTCCCAACTATGGCCTGGAGCGTGACACACTGATAGGTGGTTTGCACCAACCTAATCCACCAACGAATTCATGGCTAGAGTTTTTCCGCGATTCACGTTTGTTATATATGGCAGATGTTGCTTATAAGGCGGGGCGCTTGCCAG
>DAOTWU010000134.1:0-7052 GCA_034435735.1 Anaerolineae bacterium
GCGCCAATAAGCCCCTTTCCTTGGGGAAGATGGGCGATGTGTTCCATGACTTCGGGGTTAATCCCCGCGACTTTGAAGTAACGCAAGCTTCCTTGCCCATCTGGTATACCTAATGCGGCGTATTTCGCGCCTACCATGCGGCGTGATACTTCGGCAATCCGCTGCAATACATCCTCTAATTCCACCGCTTCTGCCGCGTAAAAAATTGCTGATGCAATCTCCTTGAGTTGATTCACGACGGTTTTCATCAGATTTTTATGACATTCCTCACTAGAAGATGCGATTAAAGCTACAATATGTTAAATACATTATATGCTGGATGTATTGTAACATATGCCGCAAGTTCTCTGAATAATAGGCTATCCCTAACTAGTGGGTGAAAAATGACACACAAAACCGTTCGTATTCTCGTTGCAGATGATCATTCCGTTGTTCGTGCAGGCTTGCGCGCTTTATTAGAGCGTCAAGCCGGTTTTCGCGTGGTTGCTGAAGCCTCTACAGGTGAGGAAGCAGTGAAGCAAGCAGAAGAACACCAGCCAGATGTCGCCGTGCTGGATATACGCATGCCCGGCCTTTCTGGTATTGAAGCTTGCCGCCGTATAGTCAAAGCTGTTCCTCATTGTCGAGTGATTATGTTGACATCATACGCTGAAGATGAGTTATTGATGGCTGCCATTCAAGCTGGTGCTGCCGGATATGTGCTCAAGCGTATTGGCGATAACGAGCTTGTTCAAGCTGTTGAGCGCGTTAGTCGCGGAGAAGGTATGCTAGACCCCGCGATGACTGCTTCGGTATTCGCTGAAATGCGTAAGGCGACTGAAGCCCAACATGCTGCCGCTTTTTCAGAACTAACACCGCAAGAACTCGCTGTATTAGCCCTTGTGGCACAAGGGTTGACCAATCGCCAAATTGCCCTCAAGCTCTATCTTGGTGAAGGCACAGTCCGCAATTATGTGAGTAGTGTGCTATCCAAGATAGGTGCATCTAATCGTGCTGAAGCTGCGGCATACGCTGTTAAGCACAACATTCACGAAATTGTGCCTCCTATGGACGACGAAGAGGGGAGTTGATACTCCCCATTTTCTTTATGCCTGCTCTTTGTTTTGTGCTGTTTTACGCTTCTCCAGAATTTTCTTGCCAGGCACGACAAGAACCGGACAAGTTGCAGAGCCAAGCACTTTGTTGGTTACACTCCCAAATAGCCAGCGTTCAATGCCAGAGCGCCCATGTGTTGAGATGCAGATGGCGTCAACCTCTAATTCGCGGGCACGGTCTGTAATCACCGTTGCGGCATCGCCAATTTGCACATCTAAATCAACCGTTAACCCTTCGTCTTGTAGCCGTTGGGCTATACGCGATAGATATTCTGTGGCTTGGTCTGCCAGGTCATGGGATAGATTAGCGTAGTCTTTTTCTTGAGCAACGAGTGGTGCTGGGTAATAGTAGTAAACCGGCAAATCCGGCACATCAACGACAGTCAGCAGTGTGATTTTACCACCACTACAAACAGCCCCTTTGGCATATTCAACGGCCTCTTCAGCCAATTCTGAGCCGTCTAATGGAACGAGTATATGCTTCAACATGGGGTCACCTCCGTTCCTTTACCCCTTTACTCTCAGGATATGTCCCTTTGCTATGTAGGGTTAGTGTCAAATAGCGTGATTGTGTAAGGACGTTCGACACTACGTCTGTGATAGATGTCACGATAATCTAAAGGTAGTTCAGAAGCTTTAATATGACTGTAGGAGGTCGGCTGTGGATTGGGTTTCCCGGAAAATTTCTGCTGAAGATGCTGCCGCGAAAGTGAAATCCGGTCAGCGAGTTTTCCTTACCGGCAATTGCTCCACCCCGCAAGTGTTTTTACAGGCGCTATGTGATCGTTGTGATGAGCTTCGTGATGTTGAGGTGGTACAGCTTTTAGATTTAGGCCCCTCTGGGTATATCACTCCGGAAATTGCGGAGCATATTCGCATTAACTCGTTGTTTATCTCTCCAAATGTTCGCAAAGCAGTTAACGAAGGCCTAGCAGATTTCACCCCTGTATTTCTATCAGAAATTCCACTTCTGTTCCGTACCGGGCGCATGCCGCTTGATGTGGCAGTTATTCATGTTAGTCCGCCAGATGAGCATGGGTTCTGCTCTTATGGCGTCGAAGTTGGTGTGACGAAAACGGCGGCGGAACATGCGGGTATTGTGATTGCAGAAGTGAATCCCAATATGCCCCGCACTTTGGGGGATAGCTTCATCCATAAAAATCAGATTGACTACTGGATTGAAGTGGATTATGAACTGCCAGAGGTGATGCCGCCGCCACCCAGTGAAGTACAAGATCGCATTGCACAGCATATTGCCGACCTTATTCCTAATGGGGCTACTCTTCAAATGGGAATTGGTGGCATTCCCGATGCTGTGTTGCGCCGTTTAACCAACCATCGTGATTTGGGTATTCATACAGAGCTGTTTTCCGATGGCGTTATGGAAATGATTGAAGCGGGGATTATCACAAATGCCCGTAAGACGCTTTTGCCGGGGAAGGTGGTTGCTGGGTTCGTCATTGGCACGCGAAAGCTCTATCGCTACATCCACGATAACCCCATTTTTGAACTGCGCCCGACAGAATTTGTTAACGACCCCTTTATTGTCGCCCGCAATGACCGCATGGTGTCTATCAATTCTGCACTAGAAGTTGATATTACTGGTCAGGTGTGTGCTGACAGTATTGGCCCTCGTTTCTATTCGGGGGTTGGCGGTCAGTTAGATTTTGTGCGTGGGGCGGCTCGTTCAAAAGATGGAATGACTTTCATCGCTCTACCCAGCACGGCAAAAGGTGGCACATTAAGCCGCATTGTTCCCTCGCTTAAACCAGGAGCTGGTGTCACCACAACTCGCAATGATGTGCGTTTTGTGGTGACAGAGTTTGGTGTGGCAGATTTATGGGGGCGGTCAATTAAAGAGCGTGTTTATGCGCTCGTCAATATTGCCCATCCCGATTTTCGTGAAGAGTTGTTGCGCTATGCCCATGAACAGCGCTACATTCCCGCATCTTATGCGGTTGGCATTAACCTGAAATAAGGCTCTAATACACCGGATGTAGCCAGTGCCGATAGGTTGCTACCTTTCCGGCGACAACATCGAAGAATAAATCTCGTATCTGTTTTGTCACCGTCCCCATTGTTCCGTCTCCAATGGGGCGGTGCTCTATTTTCGTAATAGCCGCAATTTGTACCCCTGTACCACAGAGAAATAGTTCATCACAAATATAAATTTCGGTGCGGTCTATTTCACGCTCGATAACTTGCAATCCCAATTCTTTTCTCATAAGTTCGATAATTGAGCGACGTACAATCCCTTCAAGAACATTAGCGCTTACTGGGGGCGTGTAAACAACGCCATTTCTCACCATGAAGACATTTGCCGCGCTGGCTTCGGAGATATGCCCACTCTCATTCAAGACTAATGCCTCATCATATCCAGCTAGAATGGCATCGCTTTTAATTAAAGCGGAATTTGCATAAGCACCTGTTACTTTGCCTCGTGCGGGTATAGCGTTGTCGTCAATGCGCCGCCATGCTGAGAAGCATACATGAATACCCTCTTCGTTGCTGATATAGCGCCCAAAGGGGATGGCAAATATCGTGATGTCGTCTTCAATATCGTGCAAACGAACGCCAATCAGTTCTTGTGATTTATAAACCAGCGGACGAATGTAACATATCTCTCGGTACTGCTCTTTTCGCAATAATTCCGCCAGAATATTTGTAAGCTCATCGGGCGTATATTTGACCTTCATTCGCATAATATGTGCGGATTGAATCAGCCGTTTGAAATGGTCATGAGGGCGGAAGATAAACAGCTGTTCTTCATCGTCATTCCAATACCCCCTTAGCCCGCCAAAAACACCTGTGCCATAATTAAGCGCGTGGGTCATCACGCTAACAGTTGCCTGTTCAAACGGGACTATTTCGCCACGGAAAAAAGCATATTTGGGTTTCGTTTGTTGAAGGGACATCGCTTCACCTGTTTTGAATATCAGCAAAATCTACCAGCATTATCTAACGGCTTAGCTTAAACTGCCATTGATTTGTGGTATATAGCCAAATATCGCCTCTAAAAATTTGAGCCGAAGGTTATCAACACTTCGGCTCGTAATAAATACTATGCAATTTTATGGATTAGCCTAAATAGTCTCTCAAAGTATGTGCTACTCGGGGATGACGTAGGCGACGAAGAGCTTCTTTTTCTAATTGGCGAATACGTTCGCGACTTAAACCGAATTTATTGGCGATTTCTTCAAGCGTGTGCGGTTCACCACCGCCTAACCCAAACCGCAGGCGTAGAATATGACTTTGGCGTGGCGTTAGCTCGCTCAACACCTCTTCGATTGTTTCCTGCAATAAATGCTTGGTGGCGGTATCTGCAGGGCTAGGTGTATCTAAATCCTCGATAAAATCGCCAAACTCGCTATCACCATCTTCACCGACAGGGCGTTCTAGAGCGATAGCATGTTGGCTGGCATCCATCATGCTGCGCACGGTTTCCGCAGGTAACCCCATTTCATCCGCAATTTCTTCCGGTGTCGGGCGACGCCCTAGCGCCTGTTCCAGGTTTTGCGCTGTACGGTACATTTGGCGGATGCGCTCTGTCATATGGAGCGGGATGCGAATGGTGCGGGTTTTTTGCGCCAGAGCACGGGTGATGGCTTGGCGAATCCACCAGGTAGCATAAGTGCTAAAGCGGTTACCCCGCCGGTAATCATATTTATCTACCGCGCGCATCAAACCAACATTGCCCTCTTGGATTAAATCGGGGAAGGGAAGCCCTTGTCCCATATAACGTTTGGCAATGCTGACCACTAGGCGGGTGTTGGCGCGTCCCAAATGTTCTCTCGCTGCCTGTCCATCTTGCATGAGGCGCTTCATTTGTTGACGCCAGCGGTTACTACGTTGAGCTGCTTCTTCAGAATGCAAACGTGCTTGTGCACGGCGACCTATTTCAATACGTTTGGCAAGTTCTATTTCTTCTTCTGCTGTTAATAATGGCTCTTGTGCCATCTGACGAAAATACAGGCCTACTGGATCATCAGATGAAACCGCACTAATATCGCCAATGCTGGGGTCATGAAGCATCTCTTCCGGTTCAAAATCAAACTCTATATCGTCGCCTAGTCCCAGCTTGTTCGGTGATTCGCTTTCATGACGCAGTTCTATTCCCAGTTCGTCCAACTCATAGAGGATGAGTTCCAAACTGTGTTCTTCACTATCATCTTCCTCTAAAACTTCGAGGACATCTTCGAGGGTTATATAACCGCGTTCATCGGCCCGTGTCATCAGTTCTTGTATCACGTCGTATCCTCTGCTGGTGCTATTTTATTATCGAGATGCAATATCAGTTCAATTTTTCAAGTTAAATAAATGCTAAGGTTCAGTTCCGTTTTTAATCACCTCCTTACTGTTATATGCCAAAATAAAAAGAACGGCGCTTATGCAACATAAAGCACCGTCTTAGGACGTTTTCAGAAATGGGATTTTTACAAGTGAAAAGAAGCAAAATTGTTTTGACATGTAAGTCTGTCAATAATCATCTGCCATTAGCTGCCATCTTATTCTAGCATAAGTTTTGATAGTTTGTGAATGAATTTTGAATGAACACTCCATTAATTTAGGGCTTATAGCTTGAGGTTAAGCGCTTCTCTGTTAGAATGTTGTTGGTAAAGTTGTTAAAAACGATACACAGTTATCATTCTTGAGTATCATTATTTTAAACCAAATGAGCACATATATTGCAAGGACGGGGTATGACCACCCGACGTTTTACTGACGACCTTTCTCCAGAGCCGGAGAATCCATTGGATAATATGCCCTCTGTCGCGGCGTCACCAGGCCCCCAATCACAACCCGCCCGCCGCGCCCCAAGAGGCAGTAATGCCCGTACTGCCCATATGCCACGCACATTGGCTCAGGTGATTAGTGAAGCCGATGAGCGTGTTGTCCAGGGCGATTTAGTGGATTACGTGCCATTGCCTACAGGTTTTGACCCCTTGGATGGCTTTATTGGTGGTGGTCTACGTAAGACAGAACTCGTGTTATTAGGCGGGGCACAGGGCATTGGCAAAACTATTGCCACGCTTCAAATTGCGCGCAATATTGCTATGCGTCCCGATCAATATGCGTTTTATCTCTCCTACGAACATACTGAAACTCACTTGATGCACCGCCTGTTGTGCCTAGAGAGTATTAACCCGCCATCAGTAGACCTTTCACAAGGCATCAAGTTGCGCGATTTATATCAAATAATTGTGGCGCAGCGTGCGAAGAAGTTTATGGGGCGAGATGGCGCAACTGGTTCTCTACAGGCGATTTTGCGCGACCATCCTCGCACAGAAGCAGCTTTAGCGCGTATGTCTCGCTATGCCGACCGCCTTATTCTACTGAAGGCCAGCCCGGCAGTGACAAATTTGCGCGCCATTAAAGAGATGGTGGCTCGCCTAGCACAGGCTACCAATGGCAATGTCACGGTTTTCGTGGACTATCTGCAGAAAATTGCAGTTCATCCAGAGCGCCCCCGCGATGAAAATGATAAAGTGACAATCATTGTTGAGGGCTTAAAAGATATTGCCCTTTCGCTGGATGTGCCTGTTTTCTCCATTGTGGCAGCAGACCGCGAAGGCCTACGGGCGAAGCGCATTCACCTTTTCCACCTGCGTGGCAGTAGTGCTTTGGATTATGAGGCGGACATTGCCATTATCATGAATAACAAATATCAGATATTGGCGAAAGACCACGTTGCTTTCAATCCATATACTGCTAAACAATATCGCAATTGGGTGGTATTTACCATCGAGAAGAATCGTGCTGGGCGCGCATTCCAGGATATGGAATTCCAGATTTATGGCCAGCATTTTGCTTTTGACCCGCGCGGCCAAAAAGTGCAACAGCAGCTTATCGATGATAAGGTGCTCGAAAGCTAACATCCATTTCAGTATATTGTGGCGCACCATGGTATCAATACCGGTGCGCCATTTTTATTTGGGCTGATGAGGATACATATTTATG
>DAOTWU010000135.1:0-4078 GCA_034435735.1 Anaerolineae bacterium
GAGCTGACCGCCGATGATGGCACAGTGTTCCGTGGCGTATTGCTCAGTGGGCGCAGCGGCGATATTATCCTGCGCGAAGATGATGGCACAGTGCGCGTCCTCAGTTTGAGCACGGTGCGTGATGTACACTTCCCCGAATTGCCGGATGGCCTCATCACCCGCCCCACGTTACGCTGGCTTATCTCTGCCCAAACTGGTGGCGAGCACCTAGTCGAGTTGACCTACCTCACAGGTGGCATCAGTTGGACAGCGGATTATAACGTGCTGTTAGCACAGGATAGCCAATCACTAGACCTCAACGGCTGGATTACGCTCAACAATACCAGCGGCACAAGCTTCCAAGATGCCCAGTTGAAGCTGGTGGCTGGCGATGTCAACCGCGTTGCGCCGGCGCCTGTTGCTAGGATGGATGATATGGTCGTGATGGAATCGGCAGCAGCGGGCGCACCAGACTTCGTTGACCAGCGCGAATTTTTCGAATACCAGCTCTATGAAATTGCCCGCCCTGTCACCATTGGCGATAACGAAACCAAACAGGTTGAATTTGTCGCCGGCGCAGATATTCCCGCTACAGTGTTCTTTGTTTACGATGCTTCTATGCCTTTCTATAATTATGGCAGCCCCCTGACTGACCAGTATTATGGCGAGACGGGCATCACCGATGTGCAAAACTGGCTCAGCTTCACCACCGATGAGGATGGTGGCGTAGGCGCAGATTTGCCCGCTGGCCGCATCCGCGTATACCAGCAAGATATTGACGGCGCGGCGCTGCTCATTGGGGAAAACCGCATTGACCATACCCCACAAGGCGAAGAAGTGGAAATTTATCTGGGCAATGCTTTCGATTTAGTCGGCGAGCATATTCAGACGAACTTCCAGCTCATCAGCCGTAATGTGCTGCAAGAGAGTTATGAAATTCATCTGCGCAACCGCAAGGACGATAAGACAGTAGAAATTCGCGTGCCAGAGCATATGTTCCGCTGGAGCAACTGGCAAATTTTGAATAGCTCGCATAGCTACCAGCAGCTGGATAGCAATACAATTGAGTTCCACGTAGAAGTGCCACCAGATGGTGAAGTCATCATCACTTACACCGTGCAATATAGCTGGCCATAAAGCGGCATCCGCGAACTTTACCATAAACAATCAGGCGAGGGCTGTAGCGTCCTCGCCTGTTCGTTTCTATATCATGTGTGGGTGACGAATCTTAGGGGCAAATGCCTGTACCGGTGACCATGCCCAACGCCCGCCCAATATTGAAGACAAGCGGCGTCACGACATCTTTGAACACCGGAATATCGCACCACAAGTTCGCCCCGTCGATAATCACCAAGCCGGCGATAATCGTACAGCAGCATACTAGCGTCAGACCAACACAGCCAATGAGTATCCAGCGCATCGTATTAGATGGTTCTTCGCGCACGCCATACGGGTCATAATAGTCATAACCTGGCGGGTATTGCTGTTGTGGCGGCGCACCATAGGGGGCTTGTGGCGGTGGGGCGGCCTCATAGCCTGGCGCTTCATGCGGTTGCTGTTGTGCCGCCGGTGGTGGCGTTGGCGAAGGCGCAACATAAGGGTCTTGCGGTGTTGCTGGTTGTTGGGGTTCTACTGGTTGGGCAGAAGGCGGCGGCGTGCTAGGTGTGGCTGCCTTCGGTGTTTGGGTGGCTGGCGGTGGCTGGTATTGTTGGGGTGCGCCAGCCTGTGGCGCCCGTACCAACTCATAACCAAGCGTGACCGTCTCGCCGAGGCCGATTAAATCGCCATTATTCAGCGGACGTATGCCCGAAAGCCGTTGCCCGTTAATGAATGTACCATTGGTAGAACCGAGGTCTTCTATGGTATAGCCGCGTTCGCCACGGGTTAAACGCAGGTGATGACGGCTAACCTCGGGGTCATTAATTACAATATCATTGGTAATATCACGGCCTAAAGTGATAAGGTCTTTATTGAGTTCATAAGTTTGATTTGGTTGTGGCCCTCGGCGGACAACCAGCCGATAGCTTTCGTTGCCTTCCATAAGAAACACGCTCCCTAAACAGGTATAATGAGTTCCGCCCGGCATAACGCGACGTTGCGAGTATAGTTCTCTTGGGCGTTGCTGTCAACTTAACGGCGCCTATGTTCACGCCACGTTTACTCAACTATCGCGCGTCATTGCCTCAATTTGCTGGCGCAAGGCCTCTGGCTTTAGCCCCATTCGTATGAGTAGGGCGTTTCCGTCGGCATCGGCGCACAGCGTCAATAATAAATGCTCAGTACCAGTATAATGGCTTCCCAGTCTTCCCGCTTGGTCGATGGCTTTTTCTAACACCTGAACAATGCTGGTCATCGCCGCATTATCTTTTTGCTCCAGCGCTTGCTTTAAGGCCAACTCATGCAGGCCGTTATTGCGCAATAACGCCGAGATAGGGCTACGGCGCTCCCGCAGTAGGATGAGCAGCAAGTGACCAATGCTAACCATCTCGTGGTCCATAGCGACGGCCATCTGCTCGGCGGCGGTGATAACGCGGCGTGATAGCTCGCTGAAGCGGGCGTTATTCTTCGCTGCTTGTAAGTTAAATTCTACAACACCTGCTTTAATCGTGCGCCGCACCCGTTGCCGCACCTCTTCCGGAGAGCTATCTAGCAAGCGCAGTAAAGCGGCGGCATTGCCGACATTAGTGCGGGTGATGCCCAGCAGGAAGTGCTCTGTGCCCACATAATGACAGCCCAGCCGTGCCGATTCATCTTCTGCCAGCGCCAGCGCATCATCCAGCGTTGGGCTATGGTCTACGAACTCCGCCGCGGCAGTTTGTGGCGCTAAAGTGGCCAAATGCGGTTCGGCACGTGCCGCCACTAAATTGAGCGCGTATAAAATTTCATACCCGATGCTCCCTTGTGCCAGCATAACGCCGACCAGCAGGTGGGCAGTATCAACATGCGAATGCCTAAATCGGGTTGTTAGCTGAGCCGCATGAGTGAGCGCGCGGCGGGCATGGTGGCTATAGCGATTGTAGCTTGCCATCGGGGACACTCACCAGCCGTTCAAAGGCGCAGGATTACAGGATAATCACCTACCATTATAATCAGTCTATAGCCCCTGCCGCAAACGCGAATTGAGGGATTGTGGGCACGAGGTGTTTGAAATTCAAAAATGTACACACGCCCACTTGTATGAAACAAGAGGTTTATGGCTTGGGGTGGGGTTGTGGGTAATTATGCCGCAATCACTTCATTGACTCATAATAAGCATCTAAGCGCCTTTGAGCAATTTCTTTTATCTCCACTAAATCCGCTGCACTGAGTTGCTTCCACAGATTGTGCCGAAACCGAACAATATCGCCATCAACTAAAATGAATTCTTCCATTAATTTCAGCGGATAGCGGGTCAAAATATGCCAAATTTGGGCTTCGGTGACCTCATCCGGTTTGATAAGTGGGGACGGGTGACGCTCGCGTTCTTTTTCCGCTGGTAAGCCCTGCTGCTGGCGTTCTAAATAAAAGCGATGAAATGCTTTAATGAGGTGTGTGGCATTAGTTTTACCATCTCTATCAACGATGTCCAGTAATGCCCAAATAGTTACAATCTTATATGAAAAAGTGAGCTTTGTGGTCGATAGATAGTCTTTGAATACTTCAGCAGCCATCTTAAACTCGCATAATTGTGCTTATGTAGAAGATGAAATTAGTTTATCTCAAAAAAACAAAAACAGCCGCCTGTGTGGGCGGCTGCTTGCATGACCCCGGTAGGACTCGAACCTACGACACTCTGATTAAAAGTCAGGTGCTCTGCCAACTGAGCTACGGGGCCGTAGCACCATTATTTTACGCGAAAACCTTGATATTTCAAGCCCGCCATCCCCTCAAATTTCCCCCGATTTTCTGCGCCGTCATTCAATCATAGGGCAAAAAGCTGTCGCATTTCTGCGCGCATTGCGTTAGAGTGTAGGCATATTCAGCGGATAACAAAGGAGCACTCAACAATGGCTCAATCCTATCGCGGGCCATGGATGATGATCCTCGTGGCCATATTGGGGTTACTGAGCGCTTGCACGCTCTCAACTGGCGGTGTGACAGACGATGCGCCCATCAGCGG
>DAOTWU010000136.1:0-3082 GCA_034435735.1 Anaerolineae bacterium
TTCACAACATCGCGACCGCTTTTCATACCACCATCGCACCACAGCTCAACGCCATCACGTAAACCAGATTCCACCAAAGCGCGATGCGCCAGCCATAAGCCCACCTCTGCCGGCAAACCAACATGGCGCAGGGCGTGGGCACGTGCTGCTCCAGTGCCGCCGGTGTACCCCGTCAAAGTGATGATGTCTGCACCTGCTTTGGCAATGCCAACGGCGATAATACCCACACCAGGCACACAAGGCACTTTTACAGATACACGGGCATGGGGATTGGCTGTTTTCAACTCATCGATGAGTTGCGCCAAATCCTCGATTGAATAAAGGTCATGATTATTGCTTGGCGAAATCAGCGCCACACCAGGCGTGGTATTACGGGCGGCAGCGACTTGTTCTGTCACCTTAAAGCCGGGCAAATGACCACCTTCCCCCGGTTTCGCCCCTTGACCAATCTTAATCTCAAGCAAATTGCATGAATTCAAGAAGGTGATGTTTACCCCAAAACGCCCAGAGGCAATTTGTTGGCCACGATTGCGCGGATAGCGCCCAATTAAATCGGGAAGTTCGCCCCCCTCGCCATTGATACAAATGATATTCAAGCGATAAGCCGCCTCAGCATATGCGCGATATGCCAATTCGCCTTGAGAGCCAAAAGACATCGCGCTAATCAGAACGGGCATATCATGCTCGCCGATAGCAATATTGACTTCATCGGATGTTATTACATCATCCTGTGTTTTGAAGCCAAGTACATGGCGAATGGCTACCGGAATGCTATCCTCAAGGTTCATCAAATGCTCGGTGTATTCTTCTAAGGTTATTTTGCCATGGGCAACATCTTCAACCTTCTTCCACATTTTGGGATAGAAGCGGTCAGGATTAGCCAAACGAGCACGTCGTTCACCACGAAATTCTGCGGCACGGTCTTTCGCTTCATTAAGCAAGTCCGTCCAAGTCAGCCCGCGTGTTTCAGAACCAAAATAGTTCGGAGTATCAAACAGGGCTGCAATTCCCCGTGCCAAACCAATTGAGCTAAAGCTATGGCCGTAACCACGCAACTCATGACAACCAATCGTCGAGGTAACTTTTTGCAAGCCCTTAGTAAGTGCTTCAACTGTATTGCTCAACAATTTAGCCAGCTCATCCGGCTCTAGCTGCTCTTTAGGGGCTTTAGGGGCTATGCCAATCGCCACAGCATACAATGCATAGGGAAGTACAGCATCTGCCCCAAGGCTGACAAGCATGGCTACATCATGCAAATCACGAATTGCGCCAGAACGAACAATAATACCAACGCGACGGCGCAAATTGCCCAAATCTTCTGATTGGCGCAAAACACGGTCGACAGCAGCCGTGATGAGTAATGGGTCTACCCATAACTGTTCACCATCATAAAGTGGCGTATCATCAAGTAACAAACAGATGACGCCAGCACGGACCGCAGCCACAGCTTCTGCCTGAATACGCTCAATCGCGGCATCTATAGTTTCGTCTTCGAGGGCGCTCATAGAAATCGTCGCGGCACGCTCGCCAAAAACATCTAGCAAATCCTCTAAAGCCATAGTGCCGTGTTGGTTCGCAACCATCCGCATCAACTCTAAATCACCTAATGCTGGATGGCCACCAACAATAAGCGGTGTTTCTAATTGAACGAGCAAATCATTTTCAGCAGTCGCAAAACCAATAGCGGGGCGGATGCCGAGAACGGTACGGGTCGAAAATTGAGCATGTTCACGCTCGCGGTCAATAGCGGGATTAGTAACAACAGCAACCGTCTCTTTGAAATAATCAGCGATATTGACTCTGGTTTTACTTAATGCGGCTAATGGCCCATCCCAGCCTAAAGAACCAATTTGCTCTTTGCCGTTTTCGGCCATCGTTTGCACAATGCTTACGTGATAGCGCTCCCAGCCCAGCGCTGCCATTGTAGCGGCATTGATAGGTGTATCAGTCGCATTCCAAGGCGGAGTAAAAGGCTTTGGACGCTCCGATTCAAGCCGTTCCTCAGCAATAGCTAAAGCCACTGGAGCAGGTGCAGCTTGAGTGCCGCCACCAGATGGATAACCATTTCCAGTTGGAGACTGTGAAGAAGCAGGGTTATCAGAGATACGCGCTGGCTGTGGCCAATTTCGCGCGATAGATGAGCGTTGCGTCTGACTATCACGATGGCGCTGCAAGACATGTTGCTGAATAGCGGGATAATCGAACACTTCGACATCGTAGCCACGATTAATTTTTAGGGCGACTTTCTCCCCTGGCGCTAATGGGCGCGGGTCTTTGGTCATGTTATCCAGTGGGTAAACGCCACGTTCTGACGAAGCGAAATACTCTTTCTCTGTCTCGCCAAACCATAAGGGGCGTAAACCTAATGCATCTACACTGAATACACATAAGTCGCCCAATCGTGCCACAACAGCCGCCGGCCCCTGCGCAAAGGGACCAAAAGCGTGGCGAATATTATCATAGAGTGTGCGCAGATCGGCATCACCTTGAATTAAATCGTGCTCAAAAGGCGGGAATACATATTCCATCGCCTCTATAAGGTCTAAACCGAATTCCATGCTCAAAGCATGTAAAACACGGTCAACATCTTGCGAATCAGAGCCATCTGGCGTGAGAGGAATGCCCAGCATTTTTGCTTCCATACGGAAGCGAGAAATGGTGTTGAACTCGCCATTATGACCAATAAGTGAAAACGGCTGTGCTCTTTCAAAAATAGGATTAGTATTGGTGCTATACCGAGCATGCCCCAAAGTGACTGCAGAAGCATAATCAGGGTCACGAAGTTCGGGATAATAACGGCGTAAAATTTCAACTGTGCCCTGAACTTTATAAACAACGCTATGCGACGAGAACGAGGGGAAATGTATACCCAATATTTGCTCAAGATGCGTTTGCAACCTAAAGAGGGTACGCTCTAGCTCCTGCGGTGGCACTTGCCCATTAATACCAGCAATTTGCCAAAAAACAGGCTCGTTTTTCTCCGCATTTGGCCCAAGCACCAAGCGATTAACATCACCCGGCCCATCGTAAAGAATGTGTAAACCGGCTTCGCTGATACGGCGACTGATTTCATCCACAATAT
>DAOTWU010000137.1:0-6519 GCA_034435735.1 Anaerolineae bacterium
AGGAACGGGCAATGAAAAAGCCGCTGTGCAAGCGCTGAAGCTAGGGGCAGCAGATTATATCGTTAAGGATGTTGGCGGCGGGTATTTAGACTTGCTGCCAACGGTCATTGAGCAGGCGCTCCAACAGCGGGCGCTTGAAGAGGAAAAGCGGCGTATCGAAGAAGAGCAGTTGCGCCTCATTGCGGAATTGGACGCCTTCGCCCATACCGTAGCCCACGACTTAAAAACCCCATTAGCGACCATTATCGGCTATGCTGGTTTGCTAGCAGAGAGCACTGAGGAATACACAGAAAACAAACAAGAGTTCGCCGAAACCATAAGAAAAACTGCCTATAAGATGAACTCTATCATCGAGGAGTTATTGTTGTTGGCCAGCGTACGTAATGAGCAAGATATAAAAGTCTACGAGCTGGATATGGGGATGATTGTTGCTGCCGCTATTCAACGCCATGAAATGCAAATTCGGGAGCGAAAAGCCCAAATTAGCCTACCTCAGAGCTGGCCAATTGCCGTAGGGCATGCACCTTGGGTTGAAGAAGTGTGGAGCAATTACATCAGTAATGCCGTTAAATACGGAGGCGAGCCGCCACAAATCACTATTGGCGCAGAGCAAGAGAAAAACTATGTGCGATTTTATGTGCATGACAATGGCCCCGGTTTAGATGCACAAGCCCGTTCGCGGTTATTTGCTGCTGGAACGCGCTTAGCCCAACATCGGGCGCTTAAAGGCCATGGGCTAGGGCTTTCAATTGTGCGGCGCATTGTCGAACGGCTTGGTGGAGAGGTTGGCGTAGAGAGTGAACCTGGCCAAGGCAGCACCTTTTACTTCACCCTACCTATCGCACAGAATTAACCTCGCTTGCACCGATGGGGGCTTAAATCACAGGCGCTTTCTTTACAAACTAACGGTTTTAACTTATGATGATGGTGAACTTCCTTTGTTCACCATCTATTATTGGAGGCAAGCACATGCACACCATTCACAAGGGCTTCGAGGTGGCCCGCTCTTCTCTTATGTAGCCCCGCAACAATATCGGGGCGATAAACGTGCACCTCCACTTCTCCATATTCCACAACGCAATTTAGACATCAGGCCGCTTAACTAGCAGTGGCTTTTATGTACGCCATGCACCCAAAGAATGGTACAATGGCGACCTATGCGCTGCCCTTACCTGCAACACAGGAGAAGTGACGAAAGCAATGAGCGAGCAATATATACCAGAAAATATTGAACAAAAATGGCAAAAGCGCTGGGAAGAAGATGGTCTATACCGCGCTAAAGTGGATTGGAGCAAACCCAAGCACTACGCGCTGACCATGTTGCCCTACCCCAGCGGCGATTTGCATATTGGCCATTGGTTCGCGATGACGCCCTCTGATGCGCGGGCGCGTTATATGCGCATGAAAGGGTATAACGTGCTGTTCCCGATGGGCTTTGATGCCTTTGGCCTGCCGGCGGAAAACGCAGCTATTCAGCGTAACATTCACCCCAAAACATGGACGTACAGCAATATCGAGCGGATGCGCGGCCAGCTGCGCAGTATGGGCGCGATGTTCGATTGGGAGCGCGAGGCCATTAGCTGCGACCCATCGTACTACCACTGGACAGAATGGTTCTTCAAAAAGTTCTGGGAAGGCAATTTAGCCTATCGTGGCGAAGCGCTGGTCAACTGGTCAGATGCCCTGCAGACAGTGCTGGCAAATGAGCAAGTTGTCGATGGCAAAGACGAGCGGCTAGGCCAGCCCGTCATCCAGAAAATGATGGAGCAATGGTTCTTCCGCATCACTCAATATGCTGACGAACTGTTGGACTTCAGCAAACTGGATTGGCCAGAACCCATCCAGATTATGCAAACCAACTGGATTGGCCGTAGTGAGGGCGCGGAGGTCATCTTCCACACAGAAGAAGGCAACCACCCAATCAACATTTATACCACCCGCCCTGATACGCTGTGGGGGGCAACATTCATGGTGCTAGCGCCAGAGCATCCGCTGGTTAAGGAAATCACCACAGAAGAACAGCGCGAAGCGGTAGAGGCTTATGTTGAACAAGCTGCCCGCGCCACCGAGATTGAGCGTACCGCCGAAAATCGGGAGAAAACCGGTGTTTTCACGGGTGCATACGCCATTAATCCAGTCAATAATGAGCGCATTCCTATCTGGATTGCAGACTATGTCATGATTACCTATGGCAGTGGTGCGATTATGGCAGTGCCCGCGCATGACCAACGTGACTTTGAATTTGCGCGCAAGTTCGGCCTGCCTATCCGCGTCGTTATTCAACCAGAAGGCGAAACACTAGACCCAGACACCATGCCTGAAGCATGGACTGGCGAAGGCGTCATGGTCAACAGCGCCCACTTTGATGGCACACGCGCCACCAACGACAAAGGGCGTAAAAATCCAGCCATTAACGCGGTTATCGAATGGCTAGAACAAGAAGGTATTGGCAAGGAATCGGTCAACTACCGCCTGCGCGACTGGTTGATTAGCCGCCAACGTTATTGGGGCGCGCCAATCCCCATGATTAAGCGACAAGATGGCACATGGGAAGCTGTGGCGGATGAAGATTTGCCCGTCCTGTTGCCAGATGATGTGGACTTCTTGCCCACTGGCCAAAGCCCGCTAAAGTTGCATGAGGGCTTCAAGAAAGCGGTGGATAGCGAGGGCAATCCAGCAGAGCGCGAAACTGATACGATGGATACTTTCATGTGTTCATCGTGGTATCAATATCGCTACCTATCGCCCAACTATGATAAAGGGCCTTTTGACCCTGAAGAGGCGGCCTACTGGTTGCCGGTGGATGTTTATACTGGCGGCGCAGAGCATGCGACCATGCATCTGCTCTATACACGCTTCTTCACAAAAGCGATGCGCGACTTGGGCATGTTTGATGAAACTGCCGAGGTTATGCGCCAGCATGGCCGTGACCCAGAAGGCATATTCGATGAACCTATGCTGCTGCTGCGCAACCAGGGGCAGGTGCTAGGTGCAGAGCGTCCCGGTGACCAACTGTATATTGTTGGACAGCGACAAGGGGCGAGAATTTCCGCCGAGTATGTCTATGTCATGCAAGACGACGAAACGCCCAATATCGACACCAATGGCAAGGCCGTTTTTATTGGCGAACTGATGCGCCGTACCGAGAATATTCTGCATGTGCGTAATGCCGCCAATGAAGAGGTTATCGTCGAAGTGCCAGATAGCGCAACGGTAGAAATTCCAACAATTGACGGCGAAAACCGCGTTGACCAGCTCAAGCATCATCTGGAAATTCAGCGCATGTCCAAGAGTAAGGGCAATGTGGTCAATCCGGATGAACTAGTGGAGCAATATGGTGCAGACACCGTTCGCGCCTATTTGATGTTCGCCTTTGATTGGCGTAAAGGTGGCCCTTGGGACCCCTATGGCATTAAAGGGCCGCAGGGCTGGATAGAAGATGTTTGGAAAGTGGCGACCGCCGGGCCTGTTGGTGGTGATGGCAGCGCAGACCGTGATGTTGAGCGCGAATTGCACCGCACGATTGATGCGGTAAGCCGTGGCCTAGAAACCTTCAGCTTCAATACTGCGATTGCGGCACTGATGGGCTTCCGTAGCAACGTCTTGTTGCCCACGACGAAGCGCAAAACCATCAGCGATGAGATGTGGCGTGAGGTGATGCATGTGATGCTGCGCTTGATGGCGCCTTTCACACCACACATCACAGAAGAACTATGGGAACAGCTGGGCTTCGAATACAGTGTTCATACTCAATCATGGCCAGAGTTTGACCCTGAAAAGGCGAAAGCGGATACGGTTGAACTGGTGGTAATGGTCAATGGTAAGCCACGCGATAAGGTCATGGTGCCGGCAGAAGTCAACAAGGAAGATGCCGAAAAGGCCGCACTGGAAAGTGAAGCGGTGAAACGCGCCTTAAATGGCGGACAGCCCAAACGGATTATCTTCATCCCTAGCAAGAACGGGCAAGAACCAAAGGTGAACGTTGTCGTTTAGGCGATAACCAGTATCCTCTCTAAAAACAACAGCCCCTCTCATCCAAGCGGATAAGAGGGGTTTCACTTTTCAACAGAAAGGGCTTAATCACCCGCTTCGGGCATCGCCTCATCAAGGCTTTGCAATTGATCTTCATGGGCTTCTAGCCAATGGATACAGCTCATCGCGGCGCTAGTGCCCTGTCCAACAGATGTGGCCACCTGCCGCCAGATTTCATCTTGAATTTCACCCGCAGCAAAAACGCCATCCACGCTAGTACGATAGCGCTCATCAGTGATGATATAGCCACGGTCATTGAGGGCTAGTTGACCACGGAAAATATCGCTGTTGGGGTCGTGGCCAATGAAGATGAAGACACCTTCGGTGGGCATATCGCGCACTTCGCCGGTTTTGACATTGCGCATCCGCACGCCATTCACTGCCCCATCGGCGTAAATCTCTTCAACGACAGTGTCCCATGTAAAGCTGATTTTCTCGTTTTCAAAGGCGCGCTTCTGAAGCTGGACACCAGCCCGCAATTGGTCGCGGCGGTGAATGATGTTCACGCTATTAGCAAAACGGGTGAGGAAAATCGCTTCTTCTAAAGCGCTATCCCCGCCACCAACAACGACAATATCTTTGCCACGGAAGAAGAAGCCGTCACATGTACCGCAATAGCTCACCCCACGCCCGACATTCTCGCGCTCACCAGGAACATTGAGTTCGCGCGGGTTCGCGCCAATAGCGATAATAACAGCATCAGCGCTATAGGTTTCGCCTCCAGCGGTTTTCACGATGAACGGCGAACCTTTGGAGAAGTCCACTTCGGTCACCATATCAAAGACAATCTCTGCACCGAAGCTCTCGGCATGTTCTTTCATCCGCTCGACCAGCTCGGCGCCACTGAGACCGCCGGGAAAGCCGGGATAATTTTCAATTTCATGCGTCAAGGAAACCTGCCCGCCGAGTTTATCGCCAGCAATCACCACCGGCTTCAATTGGGCGCGAGCGGTATAAAGGGCAGCGGTTAAACCTGCTGGCCCAGAGCCAATAATGACGACACGTTCCTTCTTCATGGATTTTCACCTCACTTAGCAGCACTTACACTATGTTATGCAATGATTTGAGAGTAGCGTTTACTAGACTTATTTATCTTCATTCTCTAATTCATCTGGCATCGAAAAGTCATCTAATAGGCCAGCATTTTCAGCCTTGATGACAGCCACCAGCGCTTCAAATTCTTCACGGCAATGCCCCCAGTAATTCATGAACTCTTTGAGGCGCGGCAGCACTTCTTCTAAATTGGCGCCATTTGCCACCTGCTCTGCTAAAGCGGCCATCTCTTCGCAGGCGTCGTTACAGTCCATATTGATGATGTCTTCATCCTCAGGCGCATTAGCGACAAAATCTAGCAAATCGCGCAGAGGGTTCTCTTGCTCCGACATACGAATTTACTCCATCCTTCCTCTTTAGCAGACGGTTTACCTGCTTCAAGTCTTACATCAATTTTTCATCAGAGCAATTTAACGCTCAAAAAGCTTCATAACATAGTCCATGGAAAGGCCTTGTGCTTCTAAGTGCGCGCGCAACTTTCTGCGGGCGTCGTGCAACAGTTTATACAGCGCGTTGCGGTTGGTATTCATGCGCTCTGCCAATACATCAATTGGCACACCATGCAAAGCCACAGCGACAAGGGCTTGCCGTTGGCGCTCTGTCAGTGCTTCATCAAGCGCACGGTCAACTTTTTGCATGACATCATTGCGTTCGGTATAGGTTTCTGGATTAGCAGGCGCATCGCTATTGATAGAGCTAGAAGAGAGTACGGGCATTAACTCTCCGTCTACTGTCAACTCATCGAGACTATAGTCTTTGTAACGAGCGCGGCGCAAATCGCTAATGGCAAGCCGTACAGCGATTTTATTTGCCCATGTCGTAAAACGGCTTTCACCCCGAAAGCTATCGAGATTGGCCATCACGCGCAATGTGGCATCTTGCGCTAAATCTTCCGCCAGACTGACGAGGTCTTGTTCAGCATAACCCCGCAAATCACTGCGCTCTTGGCTGAGGTAGTAGTAAATGCTGCGTTTGAGGTGTTTGCGTAAGTCATTTAACGCGGCGGCTTGTTCTTCTGGAGAGCCGCGTAACGCTTGTAACCATTGTTCATTCGTTCGGTCGGTCATAGGTCTTGAGGGATAAATATCCATCGGGCAATCCGATAAAAATGCTCGTTTACACCGGCTTAACTATAACGGCCACATCTAACGAAAGCATAAATGGCCATAAAAAAACAAACGCCGGTGGACAAGCAGTCACCAGCATTAATATACCACAATAGGTTTTGTTTTTTAGCTAAGGTTTGGAATGATTACGCAGTTCCCAATATGGCTATTCCAAATCACTGTGGAAATGCACCTCTAAAATCAGGCGGCCTAGCCGAATTTCATCACCATCACGCAGAACGCGCGGCTGCTCGGGCACCAACTTCTGACCATTGAGGAATGTCCCGTTTTTTGCCCCTAAATCTTTGATATGCAGAGAACCATCACG
>DAOTWU010000138.1:0-5562 GCA_034435735.1 Anaerolineae bacterium
AAATATAGACCTGTAACGCATTGCAAAACCCCTTTTCACTCAATTCTACAGGTATTTTACCCTGTGGTTTTCATCCCTGCGGCAACGCCATTGATGGTGGCAAGCACTTCACGCAACACATCGCTATATTCTGGCGCATCTGGCGTTAATGTGCGCAGTTGTTTTAATAGCGCTACTTGAATGAAATTGAGTGGGTCAACGTAAGGGTTGCGACGTTCAATGCTACGCTGCATGACGGGCGTGCGGTCTAATAGTCGCTCTTGGTCTAGCACCATACAAATCATTCTCGTTGTTAGGCTATGCTCTTCAAGAATGTCATGGAACATTGATTGACGAATAGTCTCATTTTGAACCAAATTGGCGTATTGCTCAGCAATACCCATATCCGCCTTGGCGACATCCATTTCTATATTTTGTACAAGTGCACGGAAGAATGGCCATTCTGTATACATATCTTGTAGGATGGCGAGGCCGCTTTCATGTTCTTGCACAAAAGTTTGGAAGGCCGTGCCGACACCATACCAACTAGGAATAATGGCGCGGCTTTGCATCCACGAGAATACCCAAGGAATAGCGCGCATCGCGGCGAAGCCCCCCTGTTTTTTGCGTTTAGCGGGGCGAGAACTGATATTCATTTGGGCAAGTTCGTTAATTGGGGTTGCTTCCTGCCAATATTCAAGGAAGTTCGGGTTTTCATAGACAAAAGCCCGATATTTTTGGCGACCAACTTCTGATATGAAATCCATGGCTTCGCGCCAAATGTTTTGTATTTTGTGTTGCCCTGTTGGCGCACCCAAGGCAATGATAGCAGCATGCATCACCTGATGGAGATGGCGACGAGCAATCTCGCTATTGCTGTAACGATAAGCAATGACCTCGCCCTGTTCAGTAATTTTGATACCACCCCGTAAAGATTCAGGCGGTTGCGAAAGGATAGCACGGTTGGTTGGCCCCCCGCCGCGACCAATGCTGCCGCCACGACCATGAAAAAGTTGCACTGAAACATTGTGTGCTTCGCAGGCAGCGGTGATTTCTTGCTGAGCGGTGTAAAGATGCCAGTTAGAAGCTAGAATGCCGCCATCTTTACTGCTATCGCTATAACCAATCATGACTTGTTGGCGGAGGCCACGTCCGACATCTCGTGCCTGCAGGTATTTCTGATATTCGGGGTTTTCGAACAAGGTTTGCATAACCTGTGGGGCGCGATGCAGGTCATCGATAGTTTCGAAGAGCGGCACTAAGTCCACATCATTCTGGACGCCAACTTCAGTGGCAAATAATAGCATCGCCAAAACATCACTGGGGTATTGGCTCATGCTGGCGATGACACTATCAATAACAATGGGGGTATAGCGGCGATGAGCTTCTGCAATCATGCGCCATGTTGTGATGATACGCTGTGTTGTATCGCTCAGGTGCTCGATGTTTGTGGGGAACAATGGGCGTGGGTTCGCTATTTCACGAGTTAAAAGCGCCTGTTTTTCTTCTTCAGGCAATTCTTGGTAATTCTCTACTAGCCCGTAATGCCGGAAAAGTTCATCAAGCGCAGCGGCATGTAAGCGCCCATCCTCGCGGATGTCCAGCGGGGTTAGGTGAAGACCAAATAAGCGCACTTTGCGGATAAGCGTCTTCAAAGCACCGTCGGCTACATGGATACCGCGATTTTGGCGCAAGCTCTCGTCAATAAGCAATAAATCCGTGAGAAGCTCTCGGCTAGTTTGGTAGCTGTCTTGCTCTAGTTTTTCTAGGATTAAGCTCATCTGCTGGCGGTAAATCTCACCAGGATAACGCTCTTCTAAGTGTGGATATTGGGCAACAGCATCTTGTAACGCTTTTGATACGGGGATTTCGTCAACTGCTTGTGTTAAATGCTCCCGCAGAAATGTCACTTCCTCGATGTAGTGATGGCGGGCAGCAGCGCGTAGCGTCGCCAATGTTTGTAATGTGACATCAGATGTAACATTGGGGTTGCCATCTCTATCACCACCAATCCATGAAGCGAAACGCAATAATCCCGGTGGTTGAGACCAATCAGCTTCTGGATAGTGCTTATTGAGGCTGGCTTCAAGATCGGCATAAACTTGAATAACGACATCCATGATGACTGAGGTGATGAAATAAAGCCCAAAATCCACCTCATCGGCCACAGTCTTTTTATTGGCGCGTGTAAGGCGGGTTTGCCATAACTCTTCAATCTCTTCCATAAGTATCTGAATGAGGTTTTGCTCTTCACGTGGCAAGAGATGCGAGCGGTCACGCTCAAACATAAGATGTGCTATGTGGCGCAACTTAACGAGAACTTCTTTACGTTTCGCTTCACTGGGGTGCGCTGTGAGCACGAGGCGGACGCGAAGGAAGTTGAAAAGCTTCTGCAAATCTTCTACTGTAGCACCACTTTCCTTGAGGGTGAGGATGGCATCATCGATTGATTCTGATAGATATCCCTGCCCTTCTCGCTGGCGGAGTACACGGATACGCTGTTGGTCTTCTGCTATGTTGATGAGCTGAAAGTAGTTGTTGAATGCTTTGGTTAAGATGCGGCGTTCGTCTAAAGTGGTATTTTCAATAATGGCGGCTAAATCTTCGGCGGATGTGTTGGTTAAATCACGACGAGCTTTTGCGGCGGCGCGTACACGCTCTACAAGGTTATACGCAGCTTCTCCATGTTGCTCGCGTATGACTTGGCCGAGTAAGTTGCCCAGTAGGCGAATATCCGCGCTTAGTGCTGTGAAGTCATAAGTTATAGATGTTTGGGTCATATATCTTCCCCTGTGCCTGAAAATGCGCTAGAGCAATTATAACATACAGCGAAAAGAGAAAAAGCCCTTTAGCGATGGTGATTTGTCATGGGTATTAAGGCGGGTTAAACTGGCATTAGTTTTCACTATATGATGAAAAGGAAATCAAATGACACGAACTCGCAAACAACCGCTTGATTTTCGGGTTGAGGAAGTTAGCTATGTCATGCAAAGATGGCTGGCGAATGATTCTTGCTCATTAGTCGGTGTTGGGAGTGTTGGAAAAACGAATTTGCTTCAACACTTAGCCGATCCTGATGTGCAGGCGCATTATATGGAAATTACCGATACCGCTTTGTTCAAAGCGATGGTGATTGACCCAAATTTGTTAGTACCAATCAGCGATGAGGATAATATTGCAGTACGGTGTTGGAGTGGTTATGAGTTATTGATGCACCGCTTATATATGGCTTTTCACCCTTTTGAATTATTGGGGGAAGATGCTAGACATTTTTCCAATGCGTATGCGGCATTACAGGACGGCACAAACCCCTTATACGCAAGTATGGGATTGCGATATTTAGAGATTGGCCTTGAGTTTTTCATGCAGCGTGGCGTCTCAATTGTTTTTATGTTCGATGAATTTGAGGAGATGTTGCGCCAAATGCCTGTAAAGTTCTTTTTAACCTTACGGGGTTTGCGCGATGTCAACAAAAAGCAATTGAAATTTTTAACTTTTACACGCACACCATTAAATGAGCTTGTCGATCAAATGGGGATTTCTCGTATTGATATAGAGCCATTTATCGAATTGTTTCACGATAACGTGTTGTATGTTGGGCCATATAACGAAACCGATGCCTATCGTATGGTGGAAAATCTTATGAGGCGGCGGCGCCGTCAATATTCTGCGGATGTTGTAAATTTCGTTGTTGAGGCCAGTGGCGGTTATGCTGGGTTGTTACGCTCGATATTCCATTCGCTGGAGAGCTTGGAAGGGCGCAATCTGGTTGTTGATGATGATACATTGAGCCATTTACTTCATAAACGGGCGATTCGTGAAGAATGTGAGACATTATGGGGAAGTTTATTGCCTAACGAAAAACAAGTGTTGAAAATGGTGGCTGGTTTAATGCAATATGAATCTACTGTAGCGACTGAACGGGCTGTGAATATGCTTATCCCTAAGCGTTTGTTAAGGCTGGATAAAGCGCAAGGGCGTTTGTATATACAACCTCCAATTTTCGCAGCATTTGTTCGAACAAATCCAGATTAGATGAACCTATGCAAGCCTATCGTATACCCTCTGGAATCCATAGAACTGAAATCGTGGTGGTGAACTCCCGGTTTATCACCACTGTTTTTCCTGTTTTCAATACTGATGAAGTAAAAGAAGCACTTAAGCAAATCCGTATCGAGATGCCAGATGCTTCTCATCATGTGTATGCCTTTCGCGTTGGTTATGGCAATAGTGTTATTGAAGGTATGAGCGATGATGGCGAGCCATCTGGAACATCTGGCCCCCCTACCCTTGCAGTATTGCGCGGGAGTGATTTGGGCGATATTTTACTGGTGACAACGCGGTATTTTGGTGGAACAAAGCTAGGCACAGGTGGCTTGGTACGTGCATATACCGAAGCGGCACAAACTGCTCTGGCTTCGTTACCTACTGAGGTTAAAGCGGAAAAACGCACTGTTGGTTTAACCGTGCCTTACTCGCTCTTTGAACAAACACGCCGCCTGATAGAACATCATGGCGGCATGATTGAAAGTGAAGAGTTCGGCGCTGATGTCACGATTATCAGCGTATTCCCGCTGAATGTTCTAGATGTGTTCGAACAAGCGTTAACCGAACTATCCAGCGGGCAAGTTCAGCTAGTGATATTAGATTAGGTGTTTATTCGTTAGCCAGTGCCCTCGCGATATAGGCACGGGTACGCCGTAATATAGGATTTTCGGGTTCAATGAGTTCTGCCCGTGCCAGATATTCGCGAGCGAGTTCTTCTTCATCACTGTCGAACATACAGCGCCCCATACGGCAGAGCAATGGCACATGGTGCGGGTGTTTTTCAAGGGCTTGCTCCAAGGTAGTAATGGCTGCTTCAGTTTTGTCTTGTAACCACAAAACGCCTGCATAGAGTTCTGTGATGTCGGGATCATCGGGAAGTTCTTTTAAGCCATCTTCCAGCACTTCAATGGCAGCATCAAAATCTTCCCAGAGAGCATAACCGCGCGCTATGGCTAGGTATAAGTCAACAATGGATGGCGCAGTTTCTAGGGCTTCTTCAAGGAAATCCATATCGCTTTCGCTGATGGATTTACCTGCCTCTAATTGACTTGTTAACTCCGCAAAGCGCGCTTCAAACATTGGATCTTCAGCAACGAGGAGCAACCGTTGAATATCGGCGATGTGTTCAGGTTCGGCGGCTTTTTCTAAGGCCTGTTCTAATAGCTCAATTGCTTTATCATGTTCATCATTCAGGGTGTACGCCAACCCTATGTTAATGAGTATATCTACTCGTTCAGGGTTTTCTTTATTGAGGTGTTCTAGTGCTTCTATAGCAGGGGTAAAATCGTCAATATCATGTGCTGATTCAAGCAAATTGCGCACATACTCGCCAGTTGTATCGGCGTTAGCTAACTGGCTGAATTTATCCCAGAACATATCTTCATCAAGCGAAGATAATTGCACAAGTGCGTAGTACAGCGTATCTATGTCATTGTCTAATTCATAAGCAGCCTCAAAAGCGGCAATGGCTTCCCAAACAGCATAATCACCATCATAATCATCGGGGTCAATGAGCAGAAATTCTTCAAATTCATA
>DAOTWU010000139.1:0-4908 GCA_034435735.1 Anaerolineae bacterium
CCCGCTTGCGTGGTGATAACGTCAATATATTCGCAATGAGGGGCGAGGGCGTTAATCCACTGGGTGGTAAACCCAAGTAACGAGTCTTCGGTATCTGTTGCTAAATTGAAAAGTAACAGCCGCAATTTTTCAGCCATGCTGCGCCTCTAGCTGCTTGATGAAGTCATGGTAACCTTTTGCATAGCGGCTCACAACAGTTTCTATATCCAGATGGCAGACGCTTTGGCGGGAGGCTTCGCCTAGTTTTTGTTGTAGCGCTTCATCATTGAGTAATTGCTCTACACCTTGTGCAATAGCACCTGCTTGCCAATCTACCAATAAACCGTTTTCGCCATTTTGGATAATATCTGGTATGATGCCCACCCGTGTCGATACCACTGGTGTACCACAGGCCATGGCTTCAATGGTGACGCGCGGCCCGCCCTCTGCGGTGGATGCACAGACCAGCATTCGTGAGGCATTATATAGTTCGGCCACATCCTCAGCCTTTTCTAGCCGTTCGATGATTTCTACATGGTTCTGTAAATCTAGTGCTTGAATATGCGCCCGTACAGCGTTTAGTAACTCTCCGCGCCCCAACAAACAGGCCTTCAAATCGGGCTTATGCTCTTTCACTATCGCGAGGGCATCCAATAGTAGGAAAAGCCCTTTATTGGCAGCCATCCGCCCCACAAAGAGCACATCGTAGCGTTTAGGGATATTAGGCATCGGGTAAAACAGGGTGTGGTCAATGAATGCTGATGGTAGATAAAGAATTTTGTCGTTCGGGACGCCTTGCGCGCGTAAAAATTGGGGCACTTCTCGCTGATTAACCACACGGAACGCAGCAGCTCTACGCCCGAACGTGCGAATATATAGCTTAGCCAATAATCGATATATCCGCTCTCTTTTTGTCACCGCGCGGGGATAACCCTCAACATGGTGTATTTCACTCACATATGGCACATCATGACGACGGGACAGCCACCAAGCCCCAACACCGTTATAAAAAATGCCGAAGTCGTGCGAGATAATTAGGCCGTAGGGGCGCTCCTTCAATAATTGTGCACCTGTTTTGATGATATGTAGTGGCTGTTTAAGTTTGCTGGCGTAGGGGGACGGGTGAATGTAGACGTTGTCATGCACTTGATGGCGTGTGCCAGTGCTATAAGGCACGATCACATCAACATGTTCCCAATAGCGGGAAAAATGTGCCAACATGTGATAGAAAACCCCTTCGCCTGCTTCTGCGATGGTGGCGTCTCCGCTCAGCATCAGGATATTCACACCGCTACCTCCTATTTGTTGCGTGCGTTCGGCATTATAGCATGGTGGAATATATGTGGGCGAGGTTGGTCATATACAAAAGAAAGTGAAGCAGGTACTCTGGTTATACGCCGTAATAATTAGAGGAGAGATGTATGACAGTAACAATTCCTGAGGCTTATAAGGATTTAGCTGAGCGCCCCACTTTCGCAGTTTTGGCGACAGTCAGCGCTGATGGCTCGCCACAAACTTCAGTTATCTGGTGGATGTATGATGGTGAGTATGTCATTATCAACACTGCCCGTGGTCGCTTAAAAGACCGCAATATGACCGAACGCCCCCATGTGTCGTTGACGATTATGGACCCAGATAACCCTTATCGCTATATGGAAATTCGCGGCGAAATAGCCGAACAGGATGAAGCGAGCGGTATTGATGTGATTAACCAGCTCAGCAAACGCTATACAGGTAATGAAGACTACTATACTTTCAACCCTGGCCAAAAGGGCAAAGAGCAGCGTGTGACTTATAAAGTTCGCCCTACTCGCATTATTGCTCACGGATAATGTATACAGGCGGCAGGCATTCACCAATGCTTGCCGCTTATTCCCTTATTTCCCGCCACCTGTCATCATCCGTACAAATTCCTGATAGTTCACCATGCCATCGCCGTCGGTATCTACTTGACGGATAAGCTCTACAACTTCTGCGTCGGTCATGGCATCTCCTAAATTGATCATTGCGCGCCGCAGTTCAGAGGCGGTGATAATGCCATCGCCATCAGCATCAAATGTTTTGAATGCCGCTATAAGCGCTTCTTCATCAGGGTCTTGACGGTGTGCCATCATCATCAAAAATTCGGGCAAATCGATGAAATTGCTGCCATCTTCATCATATTTTTTAACAAGCCCCTGCGCCTCTGCAAATGAAATTGGATGCCCAATCTGCTGCATGGCTTCTACCAATTCCTGCGCGGAAATTTTCCCGTCACCATCGCGGTCAAAAAGGTTGAAGGTGTCGCGTAGTTGCGTCATCTCTTGAGGTGTTAGTGGCTTAACCATGTTTTGGCCTCCTCTATTAAATGGGCTGATTATGCCTTCATTGTGACTTGTTCAGCGAACATGCGCAAGCCCACCCCAGTAAAAATAAACAGAGCGCCATTAATAGGCGCCCTGTAATATACACAAATTCAATTGAGATTAACGGTAAGTGCCGCTACTCCAGACATATACCGCTGGCCCAGACTCTACATCTGGAGAATTGAGTTTGCCTTCAAAGTCTTCTGCAACCCAGTTAAAAAGCCAATGGGCATCTGTAATCGCCAGATTGACGCAACCATGACTGCGGCGGTAGCCTAATCCATCGTGCCAGTATGCGCCGTGTAAGGCTCGCCCATCATCGAAGAACATCGTCCAGGGCACTTCTTCTAATACATAGAAGTCATCGCCAGGCGTGCCCCATGACATATCAGTGCGGGTGCGTCGATAATAAATGTGGAAAATGCCCTCATAAGTTGGCCAGCGTGGCAATCCGCTACTGACCAGCGTGGCGAAAATCGGACGATCGCCTTCATAAGCAACCATGGTTTGCTCGTATAAATCGACGCTAATCCATTTTTCAGTATCAACATCTGCGGGTTTGGGAATGGTGATAACTTTTGAGACGCTGGTTTGGTGCACCCATTGATTGGCGCCAATCTGATACCAATTCCAATCACCGATAGTTTCTGTAGCGAAGATATTCACCAATGTATAGCGCCAGATAATTGATTGGTTTTCGTCGGGTTCGCCTCCTGGTTCTTTGCTGGGATAGGCATTAACCAGCATCCAGGCGACGGGATAGGCCAGCGGCTCTTCTGGTAAGAAAATGCCTGTGAACGAAGAGACAACATCATTAGCTTGTTCTAATTGGCTGATATGCGCCCATTCACCAGCGTTAATCTCTACCCACTCACCTTCCGTGCGTAAAGCTGTGACAAAGTTAAACCCTTCGTCAACAGTTCGAATTACATTGCCATTAGGGGCATCATAAACTTGCAATTCGCCAATAACACGCCAGTACCAACGGTCATGCAACATAGATTGGTCAACTTCTAATTGGGCGAAGTTGGGCATTTCGTAAGCTTCAATTATTTCTGCTGGCAGGCCATACTGTGGGGCAGCAGCAACTTCAATAATGCCACAGTCACCACTATCACAACTGTCTTGTGCGTTTACAGGCAATATCAGCCCCAAAAGTATTATTAAGGTGAATAGAAAAAGGCGGCGCATGATGTTCATCTCCGTTATGTATTCTGATGCTATTGTACCTTAACATGGGGCGAATGTTGTTGGTTGCCTACCTCCATACTGCTTCCCTACGCAAAACCTGCGTTTACTGCGAGGGGCAGTTGCACGTTTTTAGATTTTGTGCCTTAATAAAAACAAAAGTGGATGTCGGGGGATTGACAACCACTTTCTCCACAGAGGAGGTATCGGGGGTTACCTATACCTGCTTGCTTAGGTTTTTACGATGGCATTTAAAAATCCGGCTTCACTTGGGGGGAATAAGTGCCATCGCTTTGACCTCAAAAGTAATGATGGAGTCTATCTTTATTAGACGCGTTCCTCTTTACTTTTTTCATATTTGAGTATAACACATAATGTTGCATTCCCAATAGCCCCTAGGTCATATGACTTTGGTACTATTAATCACCCTTGCTTGGCGTTTTTTGTGCCGAATTCCCTCTCTTACGGCGTATTGCCATTTAGGTTATACTTATTAGCTAGGAAGTGTTTTTTCGGGAAACAGGGGTTTTATGAGTAACGATTCAGAATGGGTTAGCTTGCGGCAAGCTGCCGAGATTTTAGGCGTTCATCCTGCGACGGTTCGCAATTGGGCAGATAAAGGTGAGTTGCGTTCGCGCCGTACGCCAGGGGGACATCGCCGTTTTCTAAAATCTGATTTATTGCAATACACACACTCTCAAGAGGATTTACAGCCACTTGAAATACAGGTCATTATTCAAAATGCGCTTGGCCAAACGCGGATGCAAGTTAACGATGGCGAATTAGCGGATTTGCCATGGTATAGCGCGATGAGCCAGCAAACACGCCAAAGAATGCGTGAAGAAGGGCGGCAAGTGCTCGATGCTTTGCGCCAATATATGGCACAAGGTGCACCAGAGAGCGGCCTTTCTCAGGCGATTACGCTAGGTAAAGATTATGCAGCGATTCTGAGCGCAGATGGTCTCACTTTGCCACAGGCGGTGCGCGGCTTTTTCTTCTTCAGTAATTTTGTCATCAATTCAATTTTGACATGGTCAGAATTAGCTCAGCCGCGTAATTCATCAGAATGGGCAAATTTATTGCGTCAGGTGAACAATTTCATCCACGCCATGCTACTCTCCATCATTGAGTATTATGAGGAAGAGTAACCGGTGGAAGATTGGCGCGTTGCTTGGATAGCGCTCAGTCTCACCCGTCACATTGGTGGTAAAACTCTGCGAGCACTTTTAGACCACTTTAACAACGACCCACTGGCGATACTTAATGCCGATAGTGCTGGTTTGCAACAAGTGCGAGGGGTGGGGACATCTATTGCTAGAACTATCGCACAACTTGATTTACAGCGCGTTCGCAAAGCCGTTGAACGTTGGCAACAAGCAGGTGTTCAAATTGTTAC
>DAOTWU010000140.1:0-3277 GCA_034435735.1 Anaerolineae bacterium
AATCGGCAATGTCCAATGGGGTATATAAGCGGTTGATGGGCACGCCAGATTGGGTTGTAAAAGTTTCTCGGCGCTCTTTGCGGCGGTCTAACGTCTTTTTAAGCGTTGTCTCTTCCCACTGGCGATGATATTCCGCCAACTCCTCAAGTTTTTTCTTGTCAAACGTCATTTTTTCGTCTCCGCAACGATCATGCTCGGGTTTGGCTATAATTATAGCAGTTCACTGCCTTTGATTGGTTACAGGTCATTGTTGAAATTCACCTGAATTATCAGTATTGACTTTTTTAGGGGCATTTTGTTGTCATAGAGATATACTCTGTGGCACTATAGAGGTGGCAGCTTGGAGAAGGGAAAACTGCCATGTCAGATAAAAAGCGCGAAACAATCACTCACCAATTTTTGAACGCTGTTCGCCTATCTGAAGAAGGGCGTTTGGCGCAGTTGCTCATCCCTGTGATGCTTGTTCCTGGTGTGCTTTATAGCGCTGCACAGGTTCTAGAGGGCGATTGGCCGGAATTTGTTGTTTCTGCCTTTGGTGTTGTTTTATTGCTACTAATGGCAGTCGTACGCCCATTACAGCGGCGTATTTTGGGTGGGGAATTTGCTCGCCATCATGCCACCACTATCGCACTTTTCTGGTTTTATAGCCTGTTTACATTACGCGCAATTCGTAGCCTTGCGGATTTGCCCGCAGTGGGTAAGGAGAGCCAGATATTCTATATCACGCTTATTATTGCTGTTGCGCTCACTTTTCGAACTGTACAACTTTTGTTTGCCATCACTGAACGGGGAACTTCGCTTTATATCGTGCGTAACCCGCTTTGGCAGCAGGTGCTGGTGGTATTAAATGACTTAACCGCCACTGCATTTTTAGCGTTTGTCGTGGGGAACTTTTTAGCACAAGCCTTGCAGCCTGATGTTTTCACCACACGCATTGACCCCACATATACACTTGGTATTCTATCTGTAGCCGTTATCTATTATGGAGGGTTACAAGCGCTTTGGTTTCGTCGTTGGCATCGTTGGCTTTCCCACACTTCGGTTTGGTTGGCATTAGCGCGCTTAATAGCACCCTTCGCCCTGATTGTAGCGGTGCTGGTGGTTGTACGTCGTTTTATCCGTTTAGGCGACCCCCGCACGGCGGATTTACTCGGTGGCGCCGCTTTGGACCGCACCGTTTTAGCCCTTTCTCCCATCATGTTCATCATTATTGGGGGCATTGTGTTGCTGGTATATACCAGCGGGCGCGGGTTAAAAGAGCGTTTTTTGCCAGATGATTTATTAGAACATCTCCCCCGTTGGTTAGGGGATTTTTGTCGTCAATTAACCGATATGGACATGCTGCTTTTTATCGGCGTTTTGTCGCTGGCGTTACCTGTGCAGATTTTTCTGCTTGGTGGTGGTCAAATCGGCGTTATCGAAACCCTTCAACGAGAGCTTATCCGTAGTGGTGAAGCCCTTATCGACACATCTGAGCAGGCGCTAGCGCTGATTTTCGCCATTCCCTTCTACATTGCGCTGGTTGGTCTGCTGGTGCTTTATGGCTTTGTCGTGAGCAAGCGTTTTCTCACTGCCCATGACCGCGATGATTTAGTGGATATGCTCCCCATTGGCTTAATCATCATTCTCATCATCATGCTATATTTAGGCGCAATCCCTTTCAGCCAAGTGCTTATTGAGGGGCGTTTGCCGCGTCTCCCACAGGACTTAGGGCGTATTCTGGCGTTCTATGTTGTTATTCCTCTACTATTGCTCTATATCCATTATTTCCCGCTGGTTCGTTTACCATATGGGCGTGGCCAATCATTATGGCGACAAGATGAAGCCCGTCGTTTAGAACGTGCGCTTACCCGTATTGAGCGGGGGATTGCCAGTTTGGATGCGGAAATTAAACGGCTAGAGAGCTTTTGGGCAACAGCGAAAAGCCGTATGCAACGCAGCCCAGAAGAGACAGAGACACGCTTTGAAACGTTATTCCGCTTTGTAGAGTTAAATGGCCGCCGTGACCAGCTCAATATGGAACGTTTGCAAATTCTGCGCGATAAACAGGTGTTGGCAGAGGTGAATGAAACGCCCGTTTCGCTCACGGTTGCGCGTCTGCCTCTTCGTATTGTCAGTATTGGCATACCGCTTCTGCTGGCTGTTAATGTATACCAATGGATTGTTCTCAACGATGGTTTAAGGGAATTAGCTAATAACCCTAACATTACCATCGTAGAATTCTTCCGCACTATTTTAGAACAGGCGCAATTTTAAGGAAAAAACATGCACGAAGACCGCATTGCTGCTTTGAGCAACTATGCTCAGCCACTTGAAGTGACCGATACGCTCGCTGAAGCTGGTCGAAAAATTGCCTTGCCACTATTTATCGCCATGTTACAGCACGAAGAGGGGGCGCGTTCTGGGGAAGATATAGAAGACGTTCATCAAATGCGGGTTGCCACTCGCCGAATGCGCACCTTATTTGATGCTTTCAAAGACTACTATAAGCAGAAAACGCTCCGTAATATCGTGCCACCGCTACGCCAAACAGCTCGTTCATTAGGTGCGGTGCGTGATATAGACGTTCTGCGGGAAGATTTGCTGCGCTACCAAGCTGTTGCCGCCACAGATTTACAAGCTGGCTATGCTTGGATACTCAAACGCTTTGATAAGCGGTGCAACAAGGCACGAAAGGCCTTATTAGCATGGCTGAATAGCGAGGATTATACATCTTGGCTAGATGCTTTTACGGGCTTTTTGATAAAAGCGGGGAAGGGCGCTGTCAAGGTTGATGAGAATGACATATCTCCTTATCAAGTGCGTCATGTTTTACCCGTCATGCTGCATCAACGGCTGGCATCTGTTCGCGCTTTTGATGTGGTGATTGATGAGGTGGATATGACCGCTTTGCATAATTTACGCATTTGCTTAAAGCAGTTGCGCTATATGGTCGAGTTCTTCCGCGATGTGCTTGGTAGCTCTGCAGAGCGTTTCATCGAAGAAATTAAAGTTTTACAAGATTTGCTAGGGCGTTTGAACGATATTGCTGTGGCACAAGATGCCTTATCTAGCATGAAACGCCCTGATGAAACGGCTGCCGCCGCTATTGAGCACTATAGCGGGGCTATTCTCACTGAACAGCAAGAACTGCTTGCGGAATTGCCTGATGTTTGGGCGCGTTTCAACTCACGCACAGTGCAACGTGCCCTTTCAGATGCTTTATTGGTGTTACGTTAATGCCGCACCCCAAAGCGGGTCAATAAGGTAATGCCGTCGCCAACTGGCTCACCATCAA
>DAOTWU010000141.1:0-3382 GCA_034435735.1 Anaerolineae bacterium
GTCTGCGGGTCGAATGGTCTGGGTTACCGGTGGTTAGAGAGGTTCGAGTCCTTTCCACCGCTTCGGCGGTGCTTTTAGCCCCAGCCAATCACTTATCCGCAGACTTTGGCAAGTGTATAACAAGCATACGAGCCGATGTGTATAGGTTATCGACTATTTCTCGACAGGTTGCGGGTTCGAGTCCCGTCACCAGCGAGCCGCGTTAGCGGGGTACTGGTGTAGCTCAATGGGTAGAGCAGTGCTGCTTCGGCGGCGTCCTATATGCGCCCTTCGCTCGTATGCTTGTCCATTTCTATATCACCTCTATCTGCCCCAGCCCGTACGACGTTTGTGCGCCAACACTGCTATAAGCCCCAAAAGCCGCCAGTGTATGCCATGCGGCTAAATAAGCCTGTTCTTTGGCTTGCGAGAAAAATGTCACCTCGCCCACAAAGCCCCGCGTATAGCCCCGCTGCCCCCGTGCGAAACTGATTTTTCGGGTGTGGATGTTGTGCTGGTCGATGGTGATTTTCTGGTGCATGAAGTCCTTGAAATCATCAATACCGATGCCCACCGTGCTAAACGTTTGCCACCGCTGTAACAAACTGCCAAAGACCAATTCTGGCGAGGGCAGTGGGATTTGTAGCCCGCGACTTTTGAAAAATGTGGGTGTGATGAATTTGAAACGGATATAACGCCGCAGCTTCTTATGGCGAAACGCCTCTACTAGGTCGCTATAGGTTGCCGTTTCTAGCGCCATGCTTTCCACTTGTAGCGGTTGGTCGTGTAAGGTGATAGCCGCGCCTTCCCACTGTGGCGCAAGCCCATTCAGTGTGATATTGGTCAGGTCGGGGTGTAACGTCGTGATACGCAGCCATAGCGGGCGGGCGGGGTGTAGCGTTAACAGTTCGCCATCTGGCGCGGGCTGTAAGCCAGAAAACGTCATCGGCTTCACGCCTTGCATATCGTGCAGACGCTCCGATAGTGCGGGATTGATATGCTGAAGCGCCTGCAAAAACCACGCATGTGCTGCCCTGCCTGTCCATGCGGGAACGGTATCTTGATGCGTTGGGCGAAGGGTTAACATAATACGGGCTAAATCGGGCATAGGCAACTTCTCTCCATTACCGGTATCCAATGCGCCTATTGTAGCCCATTGCAAAAAAATTCCACCTGTCCACCTGTTGACAAAAAAACTAATTCCGATTAAAGTTTGTGTGAATCTATCAAGTAATGGATAATTCCAACATGACCATGCACTTTTGTTGTTGTTGTCTAAAGTCGGGAGGCGACGCCACGCTTTAGACAGCAGCCACTAACATAGAAACTTTTTGGCCGACAAGCAGTCAAAGCGAGGGAACGCCCCCCGGTTTACCGGAGGTGGAGCGTACGCCCCCGCTTTTTTGATTGTTTGTCGGCTTTTTCGTTATCTAGGGCACAGGACAACATGGAGCAACCATGACCAGCATACCGGTTTTAACCCCATCCATCGCGGCGACTTCGCTTGAAGCGCAAATCGGTAATACCCCACTCATTGGCTTTCGCAGCATCACGGCGCATCTGCCGCCTTATGTGCAAATCTTCGCTAAAGCCGAATGGCACAACCCCGGCGGTAGTGTGAAAGACCGCGCCGCCCTCAACATCATCCGCGAGGCAGAAGCCAGTGGCCAACTAACGCCAGATAAAATCATCCTCGATAGTACCAGCGGCAATACAGGCATCGCATACGCCATGTTGGGCGCGGCCAAAGGCTACCACGTGAAGCTCTTTTTACCAGAGAACGCCAGTCCAGAGCGCATTAAAATTTTGCGCGCCTATGGCGTTGACCTCGTTTTTACTGACCCGCTAGAGGGCAGCGATGGCGCTATTGAAGCCGTGCGAGAGTTAGCCGCCCGCGAACCAGAGCGCTATTTTTACGCCAACCAGTACAACAATCCGGCTAATTGGCGCGCCCACTATAAAACCACTGGCGTAGAAATCTGGGAGCAGACGCAAGGCTTAGTGACGCATTTTGTGGCTGGTTTGGGCACAAGTGGCACGCTAATGGGGACGGGGCGACGCCTGCGTGACTATAACCCCGATGTGCAAATTATCGCCTTGCAACCAGACCTCGCTTTTCATGGTCTAGAGGGGTTGAAGCATATGCCAACCGCCATAAAGCCCGGCATCTACGATGAAACATTCGCCGACCGTCATCTCGGGATTAGCACTGAAGCCGCCTATAACATGGCGCGCCGTCTCGCTCGTGAAGAGGGCTATCTCGTTGGCATCAGTGCGGCGGCAGCGATGGCAGGGGCGCTACACGTCGCTGAAGAATTGGCCGAACAGGGGCAAAGCGGTGTGGTTGTCACGCTCTTCCCAGATAACGCCTATAAATACCTCAGTGAGTCCTTCTGGACGGAAGGTTAACGATTAACTGTTTACGCATCCTCACAAAACGCCACCCTGATTTGTGATACAATAACACTAAATCTTACAGGGTGGTTTGTTTGTGTTGTGTTATACCACTTTGTGGTAGACTAAAAGCATGTTCGGCTACACTACACATATCGTGATGAACCGTGAGCGAGAATAATCCCAACATCTGGCGGCTGCAAACCCGTTTTGACACAGCAGGATTGATTGCAGCCTTGAAGCACGAAAATACTGGCATTCGTAAACGCGCGGCGGCTGCCTTGCGTACATTGGGCATTACTGATGCCGTCCCCGCGCTTAAAGAAGCGCTGGCGCAGGAAAAAGACGCAGAAACTCGCGAGGCTATCTCTGCCGCGTTAGAGGCGCTCTCTACCGAGACAAAAGCCGAGACGGAGACAGAAGCAGGCGCGAAAGATGCTGCCAAAGCCACGCCCGAACCTTCTAGCGAATTGCAGAAACTCATTGGCCAATTGAAGAGCCGTGATGAAAGTGTTTTGCTCCCGGTGATTCACCAACTAGCTGAACTTGGCGATAAACTCGCCGCCGAGCCGCTCGTTGTCCTGTTTAATGATAAAAAGCTCTCGGCAGATATTCGCCTAGAAATCGCGGAAGCTTTAATTAAATTGGAAAGCGCCCCTTCAGAAGTGGCGTTGCTGGCCGCATTGCGTAGCCCAGACTGGCATATTCGCCGTAATGGCGCCGCCATTCTGGGGCAATCTCGTGCCGATTGGGCGGTGAAGCCGCTGGCGAAAATCCTCGATGACCCTAACGAGATTGTGCGCAAAACTGCGCGCGCTGCCTTACGGCGTATTGGCACCGCACAGGCGATACAGGCGCTGAAAGATGCCAGCCCGTTGAACGCAAAACCAGAGGAAAAAGCGCCACCCCAAAAGCCCGCTGCTAAAACCAAACCACTGAAGGCCAAAACTCCGCCCGAAAAACCTGCGGCAGATGAGCCAGATGAAAGCGAGCGCACTTTTTCACAGGC
>DAOTWU010000142.1:0-2016 GCA_034435735.1 Anaerolineae bacterium
AGGCAATGGCTGCTCCAACCACTCCTATGTGTATTAAAAACAAATAATTCAAACCGATATTTATAAATATGCTCAAGGTTCTTGTTAAAAATATCAGCTTTTGTCTATTTTCAATCAACAGAACTTGAGAAAATACCCCCACCATCATATTGAGCAAAGCATATAACATCAATATAGAAATGATATTTGCTGTAGGTAAAAAATCTTCACCAAAAATCAGTAAAACTATATCTTGACTAAACACTGTAATTAGAATGACAAGAGGTATATTAATAATAAAAGTGAATATCGTCAGCTTTTCTACCATGAAGCCGAATAGGGGATTTTTGCCATCGCCATAAACGCGTGACATAAGCGGGAAAATGGCGGTGAGGATGGTGGTACTCATGAGGTTAACCACGCCGAAAATGATGACAAAAGCCGCTGTGAGGTAGCCTGTGCCCACTTCGCCAATAAGGCTGGTGGACATCAGCTTATCGATTTGCTGGAAGGCTAACGTCAAAAAGGCAGAAAGCGCCAAGGGCAAGCCATTGAAAAACAGGGCTTTAGCGACGATTTTATCCAATGGCCATTCTGGGCGGACGCCATCTCGCCAGAGCAAAAACCACAGCAACAGCGAACGTCCTAACCCTGTGAGTAAGGTGGCAACATAAACTCCGAACAGGCCAAAACCAGCGACCAGTAAAAGCCAGCCCAACCCAATGCGTAGCAGAATATGGCCGATTTCAATCGCGGAGGTGGTCACCATCCGTTCGCGCGCTAACAAAATATCAAAGCACATATTGCCAAGAATATCGATGAGCAAGCTTAGGCCAGCTACAGCCGTAAAGGCGCGCACAGCCTCGCTGCTATCCATAGCAGCAGCGGCAATATTCACGCCAATATAAGCCAGCAAGGCCAGCAAGGTCTGCATGTAAAGCGTGGCAGTGAGGTATTTACCAGCTAATTTGGGCGCGCGGGCAACATCACGAATGACGATTGGCCCCATGCCGAAATTGGGCAACGCCGCCGCAATGGCAAAAAGCGCCCCAACAGTACCATAAACACCATAATCAGCCACACCCAACCACGGGGCGAGGATAATCTGCCAGCCAAATAAGGCGGCTTTACTGATGATACTAGCAACGGCCAATGCCCCAGCGTTACGGGCGGCGCGCTTCGCTTCGGCGGCAGTGATGTTATTGGATTCGGCCATGAATGCTCACCCAATATTTTCGGATTAAAAACGCCTGCATCTTAGCAGAAAGCGCGCCATTACACTATAGCTTCAATCCGTGTGGAAATGTGGCAATACATGCTTGGCCAATTGCTCTAATCCATCAATGTCATCTTGGTTCAGCCATTGAAGCATAAAGCGCTGGACGCCTCTTTCTACCCATTGGCCAATTTGCTCAACAATCTGTTCAGCATTACCAACAATCAAACCGCGCGCAATGAGTTCCTCTGGGGTGCGCTCATAACGGGCAACACGTGCCTCTAATGCGGCGGGGTCAGATTCATAGATAACCTGCGTCATCAACGAGCGTTTAACATCCTGTGGCTGGCGGCCTTGTTGGCGGAGCAATTCATCAAGTTGTTGGCTGCGTTCAGGATAGATGTCTGGCTGTATATAGACGGCGTTCCATTCGCTGGCGTATTGGGCAACAAGGGGAAGCGTGCGTTTAGGGCCATTGCCACCAATGAGCAGCGGCGGTCCACCCTTGCGCTGGGGGCGTGGTAACAGTTGCGCGTCTTCCAATGAAAAATATTTCCCCTGATAGCTGACAGGCTCATCACTTTGCAAGAGGCTTGTAACAACATCTAGCCCTTCTTGCAACATGGCGTAGCGGGTCGGGAAATCGTAGAACGGCACGCCGAACTTTTTATGCTCGCGCTCCTGCCAACCCGCGCCCATGCCCAAAACTAGTCGCCCGCCACTCAAATCGTCAACAGCGGCGGCATAGCGCGCTGTCATGGATGGATGACGAAATGTGATAGGCGTCACCAGCGAACCAAACTCAATCCGTTGGGTGAATG
>DAOTWU010000143.1:0-1677 GCA_034435735.1 Anaerolineae bacterium
AAACCCGCACCGATAGCCGCCGCGACGGGTTCTTCAATGAGGTGTGCTTCGCGCGCACCAGAGGCAATCGTAGCATCAAGCACGGCACGCTTTTCAACTTCGGTCACGCCGCTGGGGATGCCGACGACCACACGCGGGCGAGGAATAGGCACCCATGTTTGTTCGTGGGCTTTGCGCACCAGATAATCGAGCATGGCGGCAGTAACTTCAAAATCGCTGATAACACCATCACGCAATGGACGTACAATAATGATGTCTTTCGGGTTGCGGCTCCAAATTTCTTTTGCTCTTGCACCGACTTCACGCGGTTCACGGGTTTTGCGATTCAATGCCACAAACGAAGGCTCATTAATCACTATCCCTTTACCCCGTACACTGACAAGGGTGTTAGCCGTGCCTAAGTCGATACCGATGTCCAATGAAAACAGGCCAAAAAACCAGTCGAGTGGGCTTAACACGTAACACTCCTAAAGGGCAGTAAACCGCGCGCATTAAACATAACACGAACCAGGTAGAATACAAGTAAGATAGAAAATTGGCCACATATTTTCTAGTACAGCATAACAGGTCAAAAGTCTTATGTCACTACTTCCTACTGTACAGCAACTTATTGAGCGCGAAAATTTATTACCACCACAAGCAAACATCGTTATTGCTGTTAGCGGTGGCGCGGATTCGCTTGCGCTTTTACATATCCTCCATCGCCTCGCCCCTCATTTTTCATGGCAGCTTTATGTTGCCACACTCAATCATGGTTTAAGGGGTATACAGGGCGAAGAAGATGCTCATTTTGTGGCCTCTTTCGCCAATCAGCTTACTTTGCCAGTGACAGTAGGCCAAGTTGATGTTGCAACTTTTGCCCAAAGTCAACGGCTTAGTATAGAAGCTGCTGCGAGAATTTTGCGTTATCGCTTTCTCGCTGATATTTGTCGCCAGATAGGCGCTCGCTTTTTAGTGACAGGCCATCATGCAGATGACCAGGCCGAGACAATTTTACTACATCTATTGCGGGGCTCTGGGGTTACAGGTTTGCGCGGTATGGCACTTGCCTCTCCACTGCCTAATGCCCCTGAAATTACCTTAGTGCGCCCCTTGTTAAGGGTGTCCAAGACCGAGCTAGTCAATTATTGCAAAACACACCAGCTCACCCCGCGCCACGACACATCTAATGATGATACCGCGTTATTACGAAATCGTCTCCGCCATGAAATTGTACCACTTCTGGCACAAATAAACCCGAACATTATACAAACAATTGCCCGTTTGGCAGATATTATAACCGCTGAGGATGATTTAATACATCAGCTTTACCAGCAGCAAGTCCAGCCTCATTTATACCAAGATGATGCGCGTATTGCGATGCCACGTAACACCTTTATACAGTTACCTTTGGCATTGCAGCGACGTTTTATATACCATGCATGCCAACAACTCAATCCCTATGCTATGCCAGATTATGCCCATATTAACGAGGCTATCGCTTTTGCGAAAAACGGGCAGGTGGGGCAGTGGGTATTATTGAGTAGCACATTGCGCCTTAGGATAGACTATGACCAGTTAATCATCGAACTGTGTGCTGCGCCTTTACCAACAAAAGGGTACTTTCTCTTACCAAGTGAACAAGCTTATTATGCCATATCGCCCCCAGTAGATATAAAATTTGATACCGAAGGTTGG
>DAOTWU010000144.1:0-3988 GCA_034435735.1 Anaerolineae bacterium
CCATCGCTTACCGATTATACCGTACTGCTAGAACCAGGTCGGTCTATAGTCGCGGATGCGGGTGTTTTAATAACACGGGTGCTATATACAAAAGAACAAGGCGGGCAGCAGTTTGTCATTATTGATGCCAGTATGTCTGACCTTATTCGCCCAGCACTTTACCAAGCATACCATCACATTGTGCCGGTTCATGCCAGTGATGAAGATATAACACTTAAACAAGTTGTCGGCCCAGTATGTGAAACTGCGGATATTATCGGCAGAGATATTGCACTGCCCAATGTGCAAGAGGGCGATTTACTAGCGATCTTGACAGCAGGCGCTTATGGGATGGTGATGGCCAGTAATTATAATGCTCGCCCCAGACCTGCTGAGGTAGTTGTTCAAGGGGGTGTCTGGTCTATTGCGCGGCATCGAGAAACATGGGAGGATTTGGTGCGTTTAGAGGTGGAATAAAAAAGAAGCCAAAATTGGCTTCCTTATCGGGATGGTGATGGGTGGACTTGAACCACCGACCTCGAGATTATGAGTCCCGCGCTCTTACCAGCTGAGCTACATCACCTTGAGTAGCGGGGGCAGGATTCGAACCTGCGACCTTCGGGTTATGAGCCCGACGAGCTGCCACTGCTCCACCCCGCATCGTCTATCACACTGTTTGTGCGAGGACGTATCCTATCATAAGGGGATATACATGTCAACGGTTTTTCAACAGCAGTTTGGTTTTAATTAGGCATCATCTGCATCAATAACATCCTGCGTACTGCGATAAATTTCATCAAGTGTCATCTCCCGTGCTTTGGCAATGCGGTCAAAACGTTTTTGGTATTGCATCATGGCGAAGTTCACAAAATCATCCAACTCCAAGCCAAAAGGTACAGGATCGTATAGCGCAAAAGTTTCTTGAACGACGCCAACAGCTGGCATCAGAAGATTATTCATAGTATTTTCAGCAACTTCCCATAAATGTGGATGTTCGGCAATTAGGCGAGAGATGAGGAAGATGCCGTAAGCTATATGACGGGATTCATCTTGCTTGAGTTTCTCAATGCCTTGTATTTGCCCCGGCATAATATTGTTTTTGCGTAACATTGAAAAATAGGCGTGATAGCCTGTTTCGGCCAAGACACCTTCAACAATCATGTTATAAGTAACAGCCGCGCGCACTTGTGCTTGTGGTGATGGGTCAGCGCGGAGCGCATCTAAAGCCGAAGGTAACGCATCATAAAAAATGGTGCGGTAGTTATTGGTGTGGTAATGGGTTAAATCTTCACTAGTGACGCCCAAAACTTCATCAATAAAGCGGCGGAAAAAATCAGTATGTTTAGCTTCTTCCCATAAAAAGCTGGTGAGATAGATTTCTTCTTCAATGCGCCCTTCCTGTGCGATGGTCATAATAAGGGGGAGTAAATCCAACGTAACCGCTTCTTCCCCCGCTTGAAACTGGGAAGTCAAGCGCAAAATAACATCTTGCTCTTCTGGATTGAGGCCTGCATAGTCTACTTTATCTTGGGAAAAATCAATATCTGAAGGATTCCAAATGCCATAAATTTTGGCTTTTTCCCATAATTTCATCGGCGGAATATCACGACGAAGCCCACGAGTGGTGGTAGCAAATTGCTGATGTTGAGATGTCATAAAACACTCCTTTTATTTTTCACCCATTATACCCTGAAGTACGAAACGGGCTTTCCTCTAGAGCGCTTTTCACTTATACTTACACTATCGAACACACGTTCATATTGAGGTTTGCCATGCCAGAATTTCAAATTGTCTCAGACTTCCAGCCAATGGGCGACCAACCCCAAGCCATAAAGGCGCTAGTAAAGGGTTATCGCAACAAATTGCGCCACCAAACACTGCTGGGCGCAACGGGTACAGGCAAAACTTTTACCATTGCACATGTTGTTCAAGAGCTACAAGTTCCGACGCTGGTCATGGCACACAATAAAACTCTCGCAGCACAACTTTACGCAGAGTTCAAAGAACTATTCCCTAAAAACGCAGTTGAATATTTTGTTAGCTATTATGATTACTATCAACCGGAAGCCTATGTACCTCGCCACGACTTATACATTGAAAAAACCACTGAAATTAATGAGCAAATTGAACGGCTACGGCTTTCGGCTACCGCATCGCTTTTCTCTCGGCGAGATGTCTTGATTGTTGCATCGGTCTCCTGTATCTATGGCTTGGGCGACCCAAACAGCTGGGGAAATAGCACAGTAAAGTTAGCTGTTGGCGAAACCAGAGACCGCAATGCTATCTTGAGGGATTTAGTCGCCATACACTATACCCGCAATGATTTAGACCTTAAGCGAGGTACTTTTCGAGTTCGTGGGGATACATTAGAAATTGTACCTGGCTATACAGAAACAGCTTTCCGTGTAGCCCTGTTTGGCGATGAAATTGAACGCATCACCGAATTCAATCCCCTTACGGGCGAGGTGTTACTAGACCACGATACGATTGTAGTCTTCCCCACCCGCGAGTTCGTCACAGACCCTGATTTATTGCGGCAAGCCTTACATGATATTGAACAAGAGCTAGAAGAGCGTTTGGCCTACTTCAAGCGAGAAGGCAAGCTATTAGAGGCGCAACGACTAGAACAACGAACACGTTATGACATTGAGATGTTGCGGGAAACAGGTTTTACTTCTGGCATTGAGAACTATTCACGGCACTTAGAGCAAAGGTCAGCAGGTAGCCCGCCATATACGCTTATGGACTACTTCCCTGAGGATTATCTGCTTGTCATTGATGAAAGCCACATGACCATCCCGCAAGTACGCGCCATGTACAAAGGTGACCAAGCACGAAAAAGCGTTTTAGTGGACTATGGCTTTCGGCTACCGAGCGCCCTTGATAACCGTCCACTGAAGTTTGAAGAGTTTGTACAACGGATTAACCATGCCATTTACACCAGCGCCACACCTGGCCCCTATGAGCGAGAAGTAAGCGAGCAGGTCGCCCAGCAAATCATCCGTCCGACTGGCATTGTTGACCCAGCTATCAGTGTAAGACCAGTTGAAGGGCAAATTGATGATTTACTACAAGAAATCGCTCTACGTGTCAAAAAGAAACAACGGGCACTGGTCGCTACTTTAACGCGACGTATGGCCGAAGAACTTGCTGGCTATCTCAATGAGATGGGAATTAAAGCGCACTATTTGCATCATGAAGTTGATACGATTGAGCGTGTAGAAATCCTGCGCGATTTGCGCATGGGGGTTTACGATGTCGTTGTAGGTATTAACCTGTTACGGGAGGGGCTAGACCTACCAGAAGTCTCGTTGGTGGCTATTCTCGATGCTGATAAAGAAGGCTTTTTACGGTCAGAATCTGCTTTAATTCAGATGATTGGACGCGCAGCACGACATGTAGAGGGGCAAGTCATTTTATATGCTGAGCGGGTTACAGCTTCCATGCAAAAAGCGATTGAGGAAACCGAACGTCGCCGTAAAATTCAGCAAGCATACAACGCTGAACACAATATCACACCAGAGAGTATTCAAAAGGAAATCCGAGATTTAACCGACCGTATGCGGTCTATGGCGCAACGAGATGCACAAGAAACACAAGTCAGTGCAGAAGCGGCTAGTAGCAAAGATATACACGATTTAATCGGTCAATTAGAAACGGAAATGAAGAAAGCGGCCAAAGCGCTAGAGTTTGAAAAAGCAGCCGCCATCCGTGACCAAGTTTTTGAGTTGCGGGGCATGTTGGCAGAGCGGCAGGAAGAAGAAGGCGATATTTTGCCACTATAGCGAAGTTAGAAAGGGCGGGTAAAATCCCGCCCTGCTCATTCATAAGTTTAGCTAAACGACAAACTCACCATTACGATAGAAAAGCTCGCCATCAATGTAGATTTCGCTATCTTCTCGCATATCGCAAATCATATCCCAATGAATAGCGCTGTCGTTTTTGCTACCAGTTTCTGGATACCCCTTGCCAACAGCCATATGAACCGTGCCACCGATTTTCTCGTCGA
>DAOTWU010000145.1:0-2669 GCA_034435735.1 Anaerolineae bacterium
CGAGGGAATCAAAGTTCCACCACATATGCACCAGTGGGGCGAAACTTATGGCATAAATCCAAGATAGCGCTATACCTGTTGATTCACTGTATAAATGTGTTCCCAATTTTCGCACTAACAACAGCACACCTGCTTCTGAAGCGATCATCAAAAGCCCCAATACCATAGACCAACTTGTATAATTTACATTCTGGCCTAAAAGCTGGTAAACCGTAGTTGTAGTCAAAAACCAAACAGGTGGGAATTCGCTCCACCAATCACGAAATGGCAACAAGCCATCATCTGACAGGGCAGCAAGATTGTAATGGTAGACACGATCGCCCCCAGCCCCTACCCCGCGTTCCACGCCATCTACCAGTAAAGGTTGGTAAACCATCAGCATCATCAAGCGGAATGAAACGAATAAAATGAGCAGTAAGCGAAAATCTGCTAGCAGTGTGTGTAAACGCAAGCGTTCGCTCATGATGCGTCCTCTCGAACAAAGATAACGGCCATATCATCTTCATAGGCCACATGCCAGCCATTTTCTTCACGTAGAATGCGCGCCAAACCACTTTGGGGTTCAATTACAGCGAGGCGAATATCATATTCCGTAAAAACTTCGCGCCATTCATCGCCACCTGTAGCCACTCTTAGCCAACGTGTTAAGAACTCATCACCATAAAGGTCGGTGCGGCCATCGACAAAAACAGGGTAATCAGGAGCAGCAAACATCAGATAGCCGCCCCAGTTATAGCTATTGAACATCGGGCCAGGCGGGCGTGCTTCGTTAAGGTATTCTGCAGCACCAACAGGGAGAAAATCTGCCTGTGCTTCGGCTACAAATTCACTATCTAAAATGTTGATGACTTGCGCCAACGCGCCGAGAACAATTATCCCCGTTAACAGAACATTCACCCACGCCATACGAGGTGAAACGGTTTTTCTTGGGCGCAACACCCAGCCACGCTCAGTAAATACATCATCAAGATGCGCCATGATAGGTGGGGCTGCAACAACCGCGAAAACAGATATATTGCGGCCAGCCAATAATCCCATGAAAAATGTACCGCTCACAAGCACAAAGTCAGACCATGACAAGCGTTTGCTGCTCGCCCCTACAGCACCTAGAAACGCCACCACCATCATGATGAATGGCCATGTTTGGCGCTCATGAAAATTCGGGGAATTCCATTCTTGGATGAAGTCACGCAACGCACCAATGCTCACAGTAGCAAACGGCACACGCAACATATCCAACCCATACGGGTTTATCACCAGCGCAACAGCAGAGGCAAAGCCAATAATTATCAAACGCCGCACGCCTCCCCAGCCAATGTTATTGGAAGCGTTAGGGCTAAAAATGCAAGAGAGGATTTCGCCAGCAATAAAGCCCCCTATGATGATAAAACCGATAGAAAATCCAGCATGTAAATTCCCCCATATAAGCATAAGGGGAATAAGCAACCAGAGGCGGTCTATCTTTTTATGCTTAAAAAGATGTAGTAGATAATAGACCACTGTGCTGAGGAAAAAGGAGAACATTTGGGGGCGCGCAGACCAGAAAACTGCGGCGGTCGCAGCAGCTATAACCAACACAAAAGCACGCAAATATATATTGCCAGAGCCAGAACGGTAAATGAAGTACATACCTCCAGTGGCAAGGCCAGCAGTGAAAACCGCCAATCCCATATTCCCCGCCAGTTGCCAGATGAGATACATCACCACCTGCGAACCCCAACTGTGATTAATCCATGTTTCGCCAAGTTTGGTATGAGAAAAGGGGTCAGTGTAAATAAAGCCTTCATTGAGGATATGTTCACCGCTACGGATGTGCCACCATGTATCGGTATCTACAGGGATACGCGTCGCCATGGCGAAAAGCAATGCAAATAAAATAATGAACATGGCTCGTTGCATGGTGAATTGTCGCATAAATCGCCTCATTCGTTTAATTATTCAGGAGCACCAACCTGTGGCAGATATTGCCGCCCAAGCGCTTCTCTTAGATATTGAAAACGTGAGAAATTCACACCAACAGGATAATCCTCTACCCAAAGCGTATTAGGTTCATAGAAAACTATATCGCCCTGTTCAGATTGGTAGACCATAAGATTACGTTGAAATAGCTTTGCTTGAGGGGCAAGTTCAAGGGCGCGTTCTATGGCTGTTAAGGCTTCTGCATCATGGCCTGCTTGTTTATAGAGCGCAGCAAGATTCGCCCATGAAACCGCATGATTGGGTTCTAATTGCAAAAACTTTTCATAAGCAGCTATCGCATCATCGGTATATTCTGGATTGTCCACAGCAGCCATACCATACAGAAAAGCTTGTTGCATCTGATATATCGTCATAGATGGATCAGCATCTATTAAGGGTTGCAAATCCTGTGCGGCAGCAATGTAGCCATCACTGCGGGTAGCTGCTGATAAGATGAGAATATACTTCCGATACTGTTCACTACTCCACCAACCACTGATGAGCAAGATACCCCAAAATAAAATAACGAGAATGGGTTGTGATAGTTGGATAGGCTTCCAACGCAGTTGAATAGGTTGCTGCATCATAGCCAAATAAAGTATAAGTACTATGCCAACCAACGCTATTGCTGGCATCATAGCAGGCATATCGACTAAATGATGTACCGTAAAGCCTGATAAGCCTGCGACCGCAGCCAGCGAAAGGCGTTG
>DAOTWU010000146.1:0-2174 GCA_034435735.1 Anaerolineae bacterium
AAACCTAAGATAAGAGAGAGCAAAATCCCCCAATCAACACCCCGCCGTGCGCGCTGCATCCATATGGGAAGGTCTTGGGTTTTTATTGCCATCTCATTCATATGCTATATTGTACTTAAACATGTTTGTTTTAATTGAATGCAGGCTATTGTTTTGTCTTCATGGTGGTGCTATGCTTGCCTCATCGCATTGAGGAGTAGCTATGACAAGAATAGCCATTCGCCCTGCAACTACGGATGACTTAACTATCCTAACACAGCTATGGCGAGAACATATAGCGCTTATCTCCCAGACCAACCCGCGTTATATCCCATCCCTAACCATCCAAGAATGGCAACAGCAAATGACAGACTGGTTAATTCGTGCCCAGTGTCAAATTTTAATTGCCTGTGATGAAGATGATGCAATGGGATATATTATCGGCTGGCTGCAAGACACTGTTCCCGGCTTGCCATTTCGTTCGTGTGGCCTCATCACGGAATTGGTGCTAGATGCGCATGTTTATCACGGTGGTGCTGCTCGTTCATTAGTTGAAAGCCTGAAAGAATGGTTTGCTAGCCATAAGGTTCAGCACATTTTCACCTATGTGCCTGCTTATAACGCAACCCAACAAGCATTTTGGCGGGCATTGAGCGCTACTGATTTAGTGAATATTATGTGGATGCCGATATGATAAGACCCGCCCGCTCAAATGATGCCCCGGCTATAGCGCGTTTGTGGGATGAGTTGGTTCGTTATCACCACAATTTAGACGACGCATTGCCAAAGGCTGCCTCTGATGGCCAAAATCGTTATGCCAGTTATATTCAACGACGCTTGCGAGACCCTGATGCCCAGATTTATGTGGCTGAGGGCGAAGATGAGCAACTTATTGGCTATGTGCTGGGTATGATTTTAGACCTTGTGCCAGAGACTTTTGAACCAGAACGTGGTGGGTTCCTTGCTGATATTTATGTGATGGAATCTTACCGTCATCAGGGTGTTGGTCGCGCCTTAGTTCAGCGACTGATGAATTGGTTTAAGCGAAATGGTATACAACATGTTGAATGGTATGTCGCCGCGGAAAATCAATCAGGCCGCAGGTTTTGGGAAGCTGTTGGAGGGCGTGAAGTCATGATAAGAATGCGTGTTGATTTAAATAGTGAGGATAAAAATGACTGAACTTATTTACCAGACCGATAGTTACGTTAAAGAATTCGACGCCAAAATATTGAAAGTTGACACAGAACAACATGGCGTCTATCTAGACCGCACTGCATTTTATCCTGGTGGTGGTGGACAACCTCATGATACAGGGCAGCTCATTGTTGATGATAAGGTTTATCGGGTTAAACGTGCTGCACGTGGGAACATCCACATTATTGAAGGTGATGAATTGCCGCCCATTGGCGCAGATGTTCACGGTGTTTTGGATTGGGAACGCCGTTATCGTTTAATGCGTACTCACACTGCTATGCACATTCTCTGTGGTGTTGTTTGGCGGGATTATGGCGCTAGTGTGACCGGCGGTAACATGGATTTAGACCGTAGCCGCATGGACTTTGAATTTGAACGTATGCGAAAAGAACTCGTGCAAGAGATAGAAGCGGCCTGTAATGCCGAAGTTGAGGCTGCGCGAGATGTGCGGGTTGCCATTCTCCCTCGCGAAGAAGCCTTCCAAATCCCTGACCTGATACGCACAAAAATCAATTTATTGCCTGAGGGTATCACCGAAGTGCGGACTGTTGAAATTGTTGGGTTAGATTTACAAGCGGACGGTGGTACTCATGTGGCCAATACCCGTGAAGTTGGGCGGATACGTATTCCTGATTACAAAAGCAAGGGCGGTATAAACAAGCGTATTTATATTGAGCTAGAAGATTGAGCAATGCGTTATATACATGTTGTTGGCCCGCACGAACAATTCTGGGCTGGGGGGAAGTATGTACACTATACCCCCGATGGCTCAGAAACTTATAGTGAACAATGGGCGATTCATCGTTTGCCTGATGATGCTTTTTTAATTCGTGTTGACCGTGATGGACGGCAATATGATGGCCATTCAATATTACTTGAAGCATGGCGTAGCCCTGATGCCGAAGGCGGGGAAATTGTGCGTTTTGATATTCATGCTTTCGGCCAAGCAAGAGACAAGGTGCGGCAGGTGCGGGCGACTTATCAAGTAGTTGATGAAA
>DAOTWU010000147.1:0-2752 GCA_034435735.1 Anaerolineae bacterium
AAGCGACATGGAGCATGGTCGGTGAATCCACTCTTTCTCTTACTAGGCATCGCATCTATTGTGTTGGGCATACTCTCGTTTTTTCCGAAAACTGCTGGCATCGTCATGATGACCGCGCGCAAGCAAGACCGTGAACGCAATGTGCAATCGCGCAACTTCCGCATTGCTACTGGCGTGACGCTCATCATCATTGGTATCGCTTTCATTATCTTAGAACTTTCTGCCGCATAATGATGACCAGCCGCCTATCTCGCCCCGCATCGCAACTCATCCTCAGCCTTCTTGCCGCCCTGTTGTTAGGCGTGGCTTTGCTCTCAATACCCGTCTCGCCATCGCTCTCGCAGCCAGTATTACCCACCAGCCCGCCCGGCGCTTTGTTGGGCAGCCAATATGTGCGCTCATCGCGGCTCGGTATCACTTTCATTTCTTCTGCCCAAGACCCGGCCTCTCCCGACCGTTATCGCAACGCCCTTTTATTGGGCGCCGGTTGGAATCGTTGGCCGCTATATTGGCACGCTGTAGAGCAGGGCAGTGGCGCATTTAACTGGGATGCCTATGACCGCGTTGTCACTGATGACCTGAGCAATGGTTTGCAGATTAACGCTATTCTGCTCGGTATGCCCGATTTTCATCGTGATGGTGAGCGCCCCGCCGGTTTGTATGCGCCTATCTTCAGCGATGGCACAGATATTCCCGGCGCGGGTAAGAGCATTAACCCCCAAAATTACTGGGCGCGCTTCGTCTTCAGTGCCGTACAGCGCTATAAGCCCGGTGGCACGCTATCTATTTCTCGCGGCTGGCCGTCGAATGTTGGGGTGCGCGTTTGGGAGGTATGGAACGAGCCGGATTTTGAGCAATTTTGGGGCGGCAGCATTGCCGACTATGCCCGTTTGCTCAAGGTGGCCTATCTAGCCGCCCACAGTGCCGACGCCGAAGCGCAGGTGATGTTTGGCGGTTTGCTCTATGCCACCAATACAAATTGGCTAGAGCAGGTGTTGCGCATCTATAGCCAAGACCCGCTAGCCCTCGCCCATAACTGGTTTATGGATATGGTGGCCATTCATAGCTATAGTTACCCCGCCCGCACCTTCTGGCTGGTCAATTGGACAGAACAAACGCTCAAGGCCTTTGGGCTATCGCGCCCTGTCTGGGTGAACGAGAGTGGCGTCTCTGTTTGGGATGACTATCCGGGGCCGGTTTGGGCGAGTTCGCCAGAACAGCATACATTACAGGCCACCACCGAACAAGCCGCGTGGTATGTCATTCAAAACACCGTGCTGGGGTGGGCGGCTGGTGCAGATGTCGTTTTCATTCATCAGCTTTATGACGATTGTGGCAACCAACCCGCCGGCACCGATTTCCCGCCACATCAAGGCGAGTTATGCACCGGTGGCGCTCTCTGTTTTGGCGATGCCTTTGGCTTGTTCCGCAATCCGCCAGACGCCGCCTGCTTCAGCCAACATCCTTTTGCAGGCACACCGCGCCCAACAGCAACCGCCTATCGCTTATTGGCGCGCGTTTTCGGCAATGTGCCCTTTGGTAACCCGCAAACGGATATTATCGATGGCGTGGCGCAACTCGTGACCTTTGACCGCCCACAGACGAATGAGCGCATCTATATTCTATGGAATCGTACTTTTAGCCCGGTATCGGTGGCGGTGCGCGCTGGCGGTAGCCGTGCCTCGCTTTATACATTGGATGACGAAGTGACCATTACGCCTGATAGCGAGGGCTTCTATAAACTAGACCTCGCCCCCGCGAAGCCGGATAGCATCCCCAATTTAGAGGCTGGCGATGTTAGCGGGATTGGTGGCGCGCCCGTTTTGCTCATCGAGCGTTTCAATGGCCCATTAACGCCACTAGATGAAGAGGCCACGCCACCCGCACAAGCGGCTACGCCCGATATGGTGCTCACTGTGACGCCGGGGCCAATTGTGCCGCCACGCCCAACGGTTGACCCCGCACTGGATAGCGTGCCGCCCGTCACCTCCATGGCGCCGCTACCCGCTACTAGCCCAGCGGTGTTTGATGTGCTCTGGCACGCCACTGACGACAGCGGCATTGATCGTTATCTGGTTTGGGTGCGTGTTGATGGCGGCAACTGGCAACCGTGGCTAGAAACCCAACGCACGCAGGCGCAATATAGCGGGGAAGTGGGCCATACCTATGAGTTCGCAGTTTGGGCGGTAGACCTGGCGGGCAACTGGTCGACTAACACCGACTTGCAGCCGCAAGCTATGACACGGGTGGAGCAGTAGGGCATGAAAACTGATGTAAGCCATTCACCTATTCCCCGTTGGCTGTGGGTATTGGCTTTTATCTGTATGGCCATCATCCTCATCACCGCTTTTAACGCCACATTGAGCCGCCTCGCCGCCGATGATTATGCCTTCGCCAAGTATGCCAAAACGCATGATGTCGTCGCGGCAGTATCGCACTGGTATAACACATGGACAGGCAGCTATAGCTCTATGTTCATGCATGCGCTATTGGCGCAATTCCCCGCGGAAGCCATTGGCGTGTTTCTCGGCGCGCTGGTGTTGCTCTGGTGGTTGGGGACGTGGTGGCTGGTTTATGAGGTAGGTGTTCGCCTAAATTGGACGCGCCCTCGCACTATCAGCTTCATTATCGCCGATGTGCTATGCGCCATTACCATTGATAGCTTGCCCAATATCTACGACACGTTTTACTGGATTTCTGGCGCGCTGGCGCATGTGGCTTCGCTAGTCGGCGCCCTCTATTTCGTCGCCGC
>DAOTWU010000148.1:0-4853 GCA_034435735.1 Anaerolineae bacterium
TTAGAGTCGGTACCACGATTTAATTAAAGGGGTTCGTGGTTTCGCTGTATGGTGGGGTTTCGTCCGTGGGGGATGGGAGTACGAATGGGGAGTCATACTATGGCGTTAAGCATTCTCTACGTCGAATCCAATTACGTTAATGCCTATTTGGCACATCATGAATTAGAGGAAGCCGGCTATAAGGTTGTTTATGCCTTTGATGCCGTGACTGCCAACCGTATGGTGCGGGTGCTCAAACCGCCCGTTGTCATTGTCAGCCTAGCCTCCCAAGAGGGAATTGTCTTTATTCAGTCCTTATCTGATAACGATTTAATTACTGTTATCGCTATTGTGGTTGATGATGAACAGGCCGATGTTGCTAAAGCGGCGGGCGCGTCACTTGTTCTTAAACGCCCTATCCGTCTTCAGCAATTGCGTGATAGCATAGAAGCATTAATGGGAGATGCGACGAAGCGAGACGCGATTTAATGATACCCATTCACTACATCAGTACCGGCACTGTGCGCTTTAAGGAAGCGCATCGCACCTTAAAAGGGTGGCGGCATATTCGGTTTCTCCGCATTATGTACGGGCGGAAGATGACCGAACCGCTGCCGGTAGGTTGTTATGTGATTGAACATCCTGAAGGCGTCATCATCTTCGATACTGGCGAACTCGCTGCTGCTCAAGATACGCTACAATACTACGCCTGCTCACATACGCTCTCATGGCTCATCGCCAGTCATGGCATCCTAGAGTACGAGATTGCGCCAGAGCAGCAACTTGACCAGCAATTGCTTGCGCTGGGCATCCATCCAGCTGATGTGCGCTGGGTGGTGCTCAGCCATCTTCATGTAGACCATTGTGGCGGTATAGGGCTTTTCCCCAATGCCGAGTTCATTGTCAATGCGGATGAATACCGCAATGCGCTCAACGGCATCAATGGGGCGGCCCCCTGCCTTTGGCCAGAAGGGTGGCGACCAACCCCCATACGCTATGAACATGGTGATTTTGGTCCATGGGGAGAGAGCTACCGCCTCACAGAAGCGGGCGATGTCGTGCTTGTGCCAACGCCTGGCCATACCGCCGCCCACCAATCAATGATTTTGCGCGATGGCGACTTCTCGTTTTTCTTCGCTGGCGATTTAACTTTTGATGAAGGCCAACTACAGCGCAAAACGCTCGCCGGCATCATCGAAAAATTTGAGCCGGCGCGCCGCAGCATTGATAAAGCCCGCAGCTACATCAAGCGCCGCCCAACGGTCTATTTACCCTCGCATGACCCCGACTCCTCGCGCCGCTTGGCTGAAGGCATCATCACCGAAATTCAAGGGAAATAGCGCGCTTTCACCCTCGAAAAACATAGCCCCATAACAAAACAGCGGCAATTAGGCTGCTATTTGCACATATTTTAACAATTTCTATACAACTTAATGTGAATTTTAATGGCGAACGGCTTGAAAATGCGTTATATTCACGGGCATAGTGGACATCTTCCCCCCTGATAATCCGTCCACCAAAAAGATTTTTGCTAAACATTTTTTAACTAGGGCGCATCAAGCGCCCTTTTGCATTCTCCCAAACCCACACTCTTTTTAACCTGTCGCCTTTCTTTTATACTGGAAGCCTTGCATCCGAAGAGCAGCAGAATAGGAATTGGGGCATTATGCGACTGGGCATTATCGGATTACCCAATAGCGGTAAAACAACTATTTTCAACGCATTAACTGGTGCGGATTTGCCGACGGGCGCGGTCAGCAGCGGCCAGCTAGAAGTTCATACTGAAGTGGTCGATGTGCCAGACCCACGAGTAGATAAACTGAGCGCGCTTTATAACCCGAAAAAGACAACTTATGCTCGTGTGACCTATAGCGATATAGGCGGCTTGGATAAGGGGATTGGCGAAGGCGGCCTAAAGGGGCAATTCCGCACTGAACTGGCGCAGGTAGATGGCTTCCTGCATGTGGTGCGCGCTTTCGAAAATGACGCTGTTCCCCATCCACATGGCAGCGTTGACCCCGCCCGCGATATAGAAACGCTTGATGGCGAGTTCATGCTGGCAGATTTGGTGACTGTAGAGAACCGCTTGCAACGCCTGGCTGATGAGTTGCGCGTGAAGGGCAAGAAGGCCGATGCGGGCATTCACGATGAAATCGCGCTTTTGGAACGGCTCAAAGCTACATTAGAGGCGGAAACCCCCTTGCGCGATATTGACCTCACCGACGAAGAAGATAAGGCCATTCGTGGTTTTGGCTTCCTCACCCGTAAGCCGGTGTTGGTCGTTGTGAATATGGGAGATGAGGCACAGGATGTCGATACTGTACTCCAATACCCCCACAAGCGCAGTAAGGTGGTTGGGCTACAGGGCGCGCTAGAGGCAGAATTAGCCATGCTCGACCCCGAAGATGCCGAACTGTTCATGGCGGAATACGGTATCACCGAGCTGAGTGCGGCGAAGGTCATCCGCTTATCCTATGAACTGATGGGCATCCAATCCTTCTTCACTGTCGGGCCAGATGAAGTGCGGGCGTGGAGCGTGCCCATCGGCGCAACCGCACCCGAAGCCGCTGGCGCAATTCATACCGACTTGCAGAAGGGCTTTATCCGCGCCGAGGTCATGCGCTATGAAGACCTCATCGAAGCGGGTAGCGAGCAAGCACTGAAAGCCGCCGGCAAACTGCGCCGTGAGGGGCGTGACTATATTGTTCAGGATGGCGACATCCTCCACATTTTCCATAGCTCTTAACTGCTGTTAGCAACGAAACCAGTGAACGCAAAAAGGCCGCCCGAATATGAGCGGCCTTTCGCCGTTTGGAGGAGAAACGCGCGGACGCTTAAACGTCCAGATATAGACGGAATTCGTAAGGATGCGGACGCATACCAACTTGTTCAACTTCGTTGGTGCGTTTGTAATCAATGTAAGTGGCGATGTACTCTTCGCTGAAGACGCCGCCTTCCAGCAGGAAGTCATGGTCTGCTTCAAGGGCGTTGAGCGCTTCGCCAAGGCTATGTGGCACAGTCTCGGTCTTGATGCCATTTTCATACAGGTCTACATCCACCGGCTCCGGCGGCTCAATCTGGTTCTTGATACCGTCTAGACCAGCCATCAGCAGGGCAGAGAAGGCCAGGTATGGGTTTGCCATCGGGTCTGGGAAGCGGGTTTCGATACGTTTCGCTTTCGGGCTGTTGCTATACATCGGGATACGCACCGCAGCCGAGCGATTACGTTTCGAATACACCAGATTAACCGGCGCTTCATAACCCGGCACCAAGCGGCGGAAGCTGTTGGTGGATGGGTTAGTGAAGGCGATAACCGCGCCAGCGTGTTTGAACACGCCACCGATGTACCAGCGGGCGAGGTCGCTCAGGCCGGCATAGCCGTTTTCATCGAAGAAGAGCGGCTGGCCATCTTTCCACAGGCTTTGGTGCACATGCATACCTGAACCGTTATCGCGGAAGACGGGCTTGGGCATGAATGTGGCGACCAAACCATGTTGGGCAGCGACATTCTTGATAATGTATTTGTACTTAATCACCTTATCGGCCATATTGAGCAGGGAGTCGAAGCGCATATCGATTTCGCCCTGTCCTGCCGCGGCCACCTCGTGGTGATGCACCTCAATCGGAATACCGCACGCCATCAGGACATGCACCATTTCCGCGCGGATGTCTTGCGCTTTATCCAGCGGTGGCAGCGGGAAATAGGCATCTTTAATGCGATTGACATATACGTGCGAGGGGTCTGGCGAACCGCTATTCCAGAATGCTTCTGGCGAGTCGATTTCGTAGAAAGTTGAATGCGAATCGGTATCAAAGCGAACGTTACTGAACAGGAAGAACTCCGGTTCTGGCCCTAAATAGGCGGTGTCTGCGATGCCAGTTGACTTCAGATAAGCCTCGGCACGCTTGGCGAAACCGCGCGGGTCATTGGCGTATGGTTCGCGGGTGATAGGGTCGTAAACATCGCACAAAATCGCCACAGTTGGGTATTTGAAGAACGGGTCAATATAGGCAGTGCTGATGTCGGCCAGCAAAATCATGTCAGATTCGTTGATGGTCTGGAAACCACGAATGCTAGAGCCATCAAAGCCGAAGCCTTCTTCAAAATCTTCTGGACTTACAGCGGCTAAAGGCATGCTGAAGTGCTGGGCAATGCCGCGAATATCGACGAAACGAAGGTCGATTTCGGCAATATCATTTTCGGCACACCAACCAAGCAAGGCCTTGGGGGATTCTAATGCAGATGAGGGGGGCACGTATGTCGTCATCGCGTCTTCTCCATTTTGTTGACAATGACTAATTTTCGGTCATGATGGGCATTATAGATGGAGTTTTCCTCGCTAACCCGATAAAAAGTAGACAAAAACAGGCGAAGTTTATCAGTAAAAATAACCAACACGGTGACAAGATGCACAGTTTGACTTGTGAGAAAATGACAAAAGACCACGCTTTTGATAGAGCATGGCCTTTGTAGGTAGTCGTTGCTTGCTGTGAAGGAATGCGTGATTATGCGGTTTTTATGCCCACAAACAGCGCCGCATGTAAGGTGAAGTTATAGTGCTCATCAATTTGCAACCACTCATGCACCGCCTGCGATGCGTCATCTAGCAAGGTTTTAATCATCGCTTGATTGAAATGGGGCGTTCCGATGCGCTCTACCCACGGCTGGAATTCCAGGCGCTTTTTCCAGCGATGCCGCACTTCTACGTTGAACCCTGTTTCTGTGAACATTGCCCGCCATTGGGCGACGCTATGGGCGCGCACATGCGACGTATCGCGCAGGTACTCCATCATCTGCCAGAAGGTATCCGTAGCAGGGTCATCATCTGGCGCGACATTATCCACCAGCACCACCCGCCCACCTGCTTTGAGCA
>DAOTWU010000149.1:0-12174 GCA_034435735.1 Anaerolineae bacterium
CGTTGGCGGATGAGGCGCTTATAGAAGGCCAGCAGGTCGGTGTCTTGCGCATCGCCCCAGAGCATGGGCAAGCGCCCCTGTTCTAGCCCCATGCCTTCGCGCCCGCTGACAGTCTGGCTGAGGCCGACTTCTGTGCCATAGTAGATAATGGGCGGGTTGGGGAGCTGCATTTGGTAGGTGGCGGCCTGCTTGAGGGCGTCTTTATCGCCGCCAGCGATGAACAGGAAGCGGTCCATGTCGTGGTTATCGAGGAAGGTGGGCAACAGGTAATCAGGCGGGAAGTAGGAGAAGTGCCGCTCTAAAAAGCGCTCCATATCGGCCTGCTGCACGCTACGATAGCCAAAAGTGCGCCGCAGCATATCGGATGTGATGAAGTCTAGATTGCCATCGAGGCGGCCAATATAAGAGCGCAGGTGTTCGGGAGAGTCAACCACTTCGCCAAAGACAAAGCAGTCAGGATTTTCGGCACGGCAGGCGGCGCGGAAATCGCCCCAGAAGTCTGGTCCCGGCCCGTTGGCGTGGTCAAGGCGGTAGCCATCAACGCCGAACTCGCGCAGCCAGTAGCGACCAATGTCGATGAACCACTCGCGGGCGGCGGGATGCTGGAGGTTGACCTCTGGCATTTGCTTGACGCCAAAAAAGGCGCGGTAGCCGATGGGCGAATCATCCCAGATGAACCATTCGCGGTAAGGGCTTTGCGGGTTATGAAGCGCCTCTTGAAAAATAGGGTGCTGGTCGGAGATGTGGTTACAGGCCAAATCAAGCAGCACGCGGATGCCGCGCTCATGTGCCGCTTCAATGAGGGCGTGCATGGCCTCATCACCGCCGAGTTGCGGGTTGGTGCGTTTATAGTCGGTCACGTCGTAACCGTGATAGCTGGCGCAAACAAATGTCGGGCTGAGCCAGATACAAGTTGCGCCCAGTTCGGCGATATAGTCCAGCTTATCGCGGACGCCCCACAATGTGCCGCCATGATACTCATTGAGCGCCGTAGCGGGCAGCCAGTCGCGGCCATCGCCAGGATAGAAGCGGTCTACGAAAACGTGATAAATGACGGATTGGCGCGCCCATTGGGGCGGGGTGAAGCGGTCAATATGCAGGGTGAAGACATTGCCGCGAGATTGCGGGTCTGGCGTGAAAGGCGGCAACGGCTCATCGCGGAAGAAGGCGGCGGCGGCCTCTTCTGCGGCGCGTTTGACATCTGGCCAATCGGCGAAGTATTCCGCGCCCTCTTCGCCACACCACGCGCCGATGCGATAGCGGATGACCGTGCCCTCTGGCTGTGGGGGCAGGGTAGCGCGCCAAACGTTGACATAGCCCCAGCGCAAAGTATCCCAGAAAGTATCCACATGTTCGAATGAGAGCGTTTCGCCATTGGTGGCTATGCCGCGCGCGCCCTGTGGTTGGCTGCCATCGCGGGTATAGTAACAAGCGACATGGTCGGCGGGGATGTCTGGCCCAATCCAGACAGTTAAGGTGATGGGGTCGTCTGGTCGCGGGTCTTGGGGGGCGATGCGGTAGGCATGTTGTACGCCAGAATGATAGGCGCGATGATGAATGAGCTTGAGGTCATCGGTCGCAAGAGTACCAAAGATGAAGTCCATAAATTCCACTCTCTATAGCGCAACGAGTTTATAAAAAGAGGCACGGCGCAATCATCACACCGTGCCTCCCCATGTACTTATCGGGGCAAGAGCGCCATCAACCTTTGACCGCGCCCGCCGTCAAGCCACCGACAATCTGGTTTTGTAGCGAGAGGTACAGCACCACCACAGGGAACGCCGAAACCAGCGCACCGGCGGCGAATTTACCCCAATCGCGGTTGAAGTCTGAGTTAATGAAGTTGAACAGGCCAACCATGAGCGTCCAGTGCTCTTTGGTGCGCAAGAGCACACGGGCGAGGACGAACTCGTTCAACGTGCCGACGAAGGCCAAGACCGCGACCACCGCCAGCACAGGCCGTACTAGCGGGAAAATCAACTGCCAGAAGATTTGCCAGTGCGTCGCGCCGTCTACTAAGGCGGATTCATCAATATCGCGCGGGACGGAATCAAAGAAGCCTTTCATCAGCCAGACGTTGATACCCATCGCGCCGCCAAGATAGACCAATATCAGCCCGCCCAAGCTATCCAACGAGAACAGTTCCAGCCAATTCCAATCAATGAAGGCGAGGAAGGGGAAGGCCTGTGGGATAGCCTCTACGAGGCGGCCAATATCGAACATGATGAGGAAGAGCGCCACCATCGCCAGCAAGTTGGGGAAGGACTGGATGAGCAGCACACCCAACAACATGCTGCGACGCCCGCGAAAACGGAAGCGGGAGAAGGAATAGGCGCTGAGGGCGGCGATAAGCACGGTGAGCACTGTCGTCACTGAAGCGACAAAGAGCGAGTTAAATATCCAGTTCCAGAAGGGGAACAGGTCTAGCTCATCCACCATGAGCGTGCGGAAGTTGAAGAACAAATCGCTGATGTCCTCTACACCGCGCGGGATGAGCGAGCGGGTGGAGAGCTGGCCGCTGGGGTTGAAGGCCGACGAAATGACGAATATCACCGGAAAGAGCGCGAACACCAGCGCAATGGCGATAATCACCATGCGCACGGATAGGGTAGCGAGGCGCTCTTTTGGGGGGATGACCATGCGCGATTCGACGCGGGTCTGCTTTTTGGCTTGTGGTACGCTAGACATTTTCGCCAACCTCCTCCCATTGCCGCGTGAAACGGAACTGGAACATGGTGACTACGGCGACAATGGCGAAAATAACAATGGTGATGGTTGAGGCATAGCCATAATCGCGGCCTTGATTGCCAAAGGCCAACTGATAGGTGTAGCTAATGAGAATATCGGTGTGGCCAGCGGGCAAGGTTGCGCCTGCCATGGGCGGGTCGCCACCGGTGAGCGCTTCAATCATCAAGTAATTGTTGAAGTTGAAGACGAAAGAAGCGATGAGCAACGGCCCAACCGCCACCAAAAGCAGGGGCAGGGTGATGCTGCGGAAGCGTTGCCAGGCCTTTGCGCCATCGACGGCGGCGGCTTCGTAAATCTCGGATGGGATGGCCTGTAACGCGCCACTGCAGATGAGCATCATATAGGGATAGCCCAGCCACAAGTTAACCAGTAGCACGGCCACTTTCGCCCAGCCAGCATCGGTAAACCAGGGGATGGTGACGCCCGTCCAATCGGCGAGGGTGGCGGTGATGATGCCGATATTCTGGTTGAGCATGCCTTTCCAGACGAGGATGGCAATCACGCCGGGAATAGCATACGGGATAATCAGCAGCGAACGGATAATGCGCCGTCCGGGGATGATAGGGTCTTCGAGAACGAGGGCCATGAACAGCCCCAGCGCAAAGGTCAACAGCACCGACATGCCAGCGAAGACGACTGTCCACATGAAGATGCTGACCAACGGACCACGCAGGCCGGGGTCTTGGACGAGGTCAATGAAGTTTTGGAAGCCTTCATAGACGACATAGCCCGGGTTAAGGTGGTCGTCGTTATTTTCTGCAGAGCCGCCCTCGCGCACAAAGAAGCCTGTTTGTTCATCGGCAAAATAGACGGTGCCGTCTAGGGTGTCGATGATGGCATCGCGTTCGGCATCGTATTCGTAGCGCAGCAAATAGGGGCGGCCAGCGGTGTTCAAGCCGCTAATGCCGACGGTATCATCGCCCGCGCCGAAGTAATCGACGGGGATATTTTGCAGGAAGCGCAGGGCGTCGGTGCGTTCGCGGTTGCTGATAATTTGGTTATAGCCCTCATAGGTGGCGGGGACGCCATTGAACAGGATTTCGCGGTCTACGCGGGCGAGGTATGTGCCGCTGCGCCCACCGTCCATCCATAGGGCATAATCGCCGTTTTCATTAATATAGGCGACAACTTCAAAGTCTGTGCCTGTTTGCTGGTCGAGGGCGATGCCTTGCTGTGGGTCATAGACAAAGCGGTCGGTCAAATCGAATGTGCCAGCGACGAAACCGCGCCGCACACTATCAACGACGATGCTCTTCAGCGCGTCTTCATAGGCCAGCGGGTCATCCACTTTTTGGAAGTCGCCGATGCTGGTAGGGATGACCGAGCCAGTGGTGATTTTGAGGCCGGCGTTATCAATTTGGGTGCGGTTATCGAGGTCAACGCTCTCTAAATCTGCGCCGGGGACAACATAAAGCCCCTCTAAGGCCTCTAACGATTCCACTAGCCAAAAGGCAAATTCGCCGTTGTCATTTACATAAACGGTGGTGAGGTAGGTATCACCCCGATTTTGGTCAAAAGTCAGGTTTTGCGTCACGTCATAGATGTAACGCACGTCGAGGTTGAGCGTGTCGATGCGCATCTCGCCGATGGGGTCGGGGTAGGTGAGTGATGGCAGTTCGGCGAGGGCGCTGGTGTCCTCAACGATTTCATAGCCGGACACAACGGGCGGCTCGGTGGTTAAATCGACGCCGAGCAAGGCCTGCGTGTCGACAGGTTGGAGCGGCTCTCCGGGGCGGGCGAAGAGGGTATCGCCGTTTTCCGTATCGACAAGCCACAGGGCATATTCATCTTCGCCCCGACGGAACGGCACCCAGTTATAAGTTCGCGCATCCTCCGGCACGTAGCCACGCGACGTTATGAGTTCGATGGTCTGGTCTTTGGGCAATAAATGGCCATCGCCACGATTGGTGAATGCCGTCGTCACGGTGAAGATGATGGGATAAATAACCAGCAGCGTAATCAACGCCAACCCCGGCGCCATCCAGCGCAAGGGATATAGCCCCGGCACGAGAAAGATAATGTCGAGGCCCACCGTGATAACGGCAAAAACAATCGCCAGGCCGAGATTATCGTCCGAGAGAAAGGCATAGACGAAAATCAGGCCAAACGCATTTAAGAGCATTAGCCCCAGATATTTGAGGACCAGCCCCAATGTACCTCCGCCTTGAAGGGCCGAGCCCCCCGAAGGGGACTCGGCTTGTGTGTTTACGCTGCTCATGGGAACTTAGTTGTTCACGCTATCGGTCACAACGTTGGTGGCGGGGTCGAAGGTGAAGGTGACTTCGGTCTCTTCACCGAGCGACAGGGCGATATTGGCGCCATCGCGCTCGCCATCAGCACCGTAGTTCTCGCCCCAGCTGCCGTTCATGGCGACTTTGTATTCGTAGTCACCAGCGGGCAGGGTGAGGGTGAGGGTGTAGGTGCCATCACCAGCCGCGCTGAAGAGTGTGGCGGGGCAGGCGGGGTCCCAATCGCTTTCGCAACCGGCCTCATCCTGATGGCTACCGGGCAGGCCGATAACGCGGTCTGCGAGGACGAAAGTGCCGACGTTGTTGTTACGGTTGAAGACGAAGGTCACGGTTGTATCTTCGGCCAAGGAGAGGACGATGTTCGCGCCATCACGTTCGCCATCCGCGCCGTAGTTTTCATCCCAGCTGCCGTTGAGGGCGAATTTGAATTCGTAATCGCCAGCGGGCACGTCAACGGTGAGGGTGTAGATGCCATCGCCTTGATTTTCCATGAAGGTCGCTTCACAGGCGGGGTCCCAGTCGTTTTCACAGCCGACAGTGCTCTGGTAGCTGCCCGGTACGCCAACGATGGTCTCAGTGGATTGAACGATTTCGATGGCGGCAGCAATTTGCGCTTGTGCCTCTTCGAAAGCGGCAATCGGGTCTTCACCCTGGCTGATGAGGGTCAGCGAGTTGGCGGCAGCGCTCCAGACCGCGCCCATTTCTGGAATGGCGGGCATGGGGATGGAGTTTTCGCCGGCAGCGATGAAGAATTCAACGTTCGGGTCGCTGCTGGTATCGACGTTCTTCCATGCCGGAATACGCGGGTCGGCATCGAAGAGGGCTTGCATGGTTTCGTCGGTGGCGACGAAGTCGAAGAGGAACTGTTCGGCCAGCAGTTGGTTATCGCTGAAAGCGCTAATCACGAAGCCTTGACCACCGCTAAAGGGTGCGCCATGCTCGGAGATGCCTGCGCCTGGCAGCGGGTCGATGGCGTAGTTAATGCCGGTGTCGATGATGCGCTGGGAGAACCAGGGGCCAGTGACGAACATGCCCAAGCGGCCTTCTTCGAACAGGGCGAAGATTTCATCGTTACCGAAGTTGGGCGCCATCAGGCCTTCTGCGTACATATCCGCCAGCCACTGAGCAGCAGCCAAGCCGCCTTCGCTAGCCCAGCCGAGGTCAGCGGTATTGAATGAACCATCGTCGTTCTTACCGAAGATGTAGCCGCCAAAGGCCGAGATGATGGGGAAGTGGTGGTAGGCGTCGCCGCTTTGGACGAGGAAGCCATAGTCTGCCGCGCCGGAATCTTTCAGTTGGCGGGAGATTTCCATCACTTCTTGCCAGGTGGCGGGTGCTTCTGGGACGAGGTCCACATTGCGGATAAGGGCGATGTTTTCCATCGCGTAGGGCATGCCCCACAGTTCGTTGTTGAAGGTGAACAGGTTGAGGGCAGCCGGCAGGAATTCATCTTCGAGGTCGCCAAGGTCTAGCGGAACAATAGCGCCGTTGGCCACGAGGACGCCGGTGCTATCGTGAGCGATAATCATGATGTCCGGGCCTTCGCCAACGGGGCCGGCGACGAGTAACTGGTCGCGCGCATCACCCAGGCCAATTTCCTGAACGGTTACAGGCACACCAAACTCGGCTTCGAAGTCGTCCCCCAGTTCCTGGAGAATGGGCGCGCGGGTTTCGTCTGCCCAGATGAGCAGGCCGTCATCTTGCGCCAGCGCCGGGGCAACTGCCATGAGCGCAAGCGCTAAAACAAGGATAAAGATAAAACGTTGTTTCATTTCTATTTCCTCCATAGAGCTAATATATGGATGAGCAAAAAGCCCAACTTAAAAAATGTGGTTGGTAATCGTAATTTGTGTGATTCAGCGCCTCCTTAAACGTTAAACCTGTAGGTTAACGGGTTGCCCCACAAAGCAGGACAACGAAAGCGAGAATAGGCCTCAATGTTCCGCCAAGTAGTCGGCGAGCTGTAACCGCACCTTATCGAGCAGGCGATTGAGTTCTTTGATTTCATCTACGCTGAAGCCGCGAAAGCGCTCTACAAGAGAGGCCTCATGGGCTTCTTGTACGCGATTGCGATAGTCAAGGCCGGCATCGGTGAGGACAATGAGTTGGGCACGGCGGTCATCTGGCGATGAGACGCGGTGCACCAGACCTTGCTGCTCAAGTTGGTCAATGAGGCGGGTTACGGTGCTGCGCGCGCACAAGAGGCGGTCGCTAAGGTCGATAGGGCGTAGCCCTTGTTGGGCATCTAGCAACAGCAGCGCGCTGTATTGGATACGGGTGAGGCCAAAACTCTGCAATACCCGACGGTCAGCGTCATCGAGTTGCACGTAAATATCGTGAAAGCGCCGGTATTGTGTGAGCAATTCTTCTTTGCTCCTTGAAGATTGACCATCCATGACCATACCCTGTTGTGCACGCAACTGTTGCGTCCGCAACAAATATAACGTGTAAAATGCGCGCACGCAACAAATTCAGGGGGTAATTGTGTGCAAAATGTACAAAGAAATAAGCGCGGTTTGGTGTTAAGGGCGGGAGTTTTGTGGCGAAAGTGCGTATGTGGGGCGCTGCCCCACACCCCGCAAGGGAGCGAAGCCCCCTTGACCCCGTTGGGCGAACGCCATCGCTGCGCGAGTGGCCTTCGCAAATGGGTTAATGTTAGCTCAGCGCTGGGGATGGATTATTGTGATAGTTCATTCTAGCGCCGAGTTTGTTTATATCCAAAACAGGATTTTTAAGGACGCCAGTCCTTAAAACGGGGTTGGGGGCAGTCCGCCCCCATTTTGCTGCTGGTGAAAGTGTGTATGTGGGGCGCTGCCCCACGCCCCGCAAGGGAGCGAAGCCCCCTTGACCCCGTTGGGCGAATGCGTTGCGTTCGCAAAGTAAAGTAAGCGTGCACTTGGCGCTAGGGATGAATTACCGTGATAGTTCATTCTAGCGCCGAGTTTGTTTATATCCAAAACAGGATTTTTAAGGACGCCAGTCCTTAAAACGGGGGTTTGGGGGCAGCCCGCCCCCATTTTGCTGCTGGTGAAAGTGTGTATGTGGGCGGGTTTTCCTTTTACTCTCAAAACTAAACACAGGCGAAAATGGTCTAACGGACTGCTTGCCTGATACGGTGGGGTGGGTATAGTTAGGGCGTTAGTTATTTTAGGAGGCTTTTATGAGCGAAATTGTTGGCTTTATCGGGCTGGGGATTATGGGGCGTGGCATGACGCGCAATCTGCTCAAAGCGGAGTTCGAAACCTATGTTTGGAATCGCACAGCGGAGCGAATGCAGCCACTCGTTGCTGAAGGGGCGAAGGCGGCAGATAGCCCGAAGGATTTGGCCGCCCATTGCGATATTATCATCACTTGTGTGAGCGATACGCCTGATGTTGAGCAGGTGATATTGGGCGAAGATGGCGTTATCCATGGCGCAAAGGCGGGTAGTTTGGTGATTGACATGAGCACCATCAGCCCACAAGCAACCAAGGAAATCGCGGCTCAGCTCAATGCGCGCGGGGTTCATATGCTCGATGCGCCGATTAGTGGGGGCAGCGAGGGCGCAGAGAAGGGGACGCTTTCCATTATGGTAGGTGGCGATGCTGAGCAGGTGCAGCGGGCGATGCCCTATTTTGAGGCGATGGGCAAACGCATTACCCACGTTGGCCCACAGGGTGCTGGCCAAACGGTGAAGCTGGTCAATCAAATTTTGGTGGTGATTAATATGCTGGCGGTGAGCGAGGCGCTGGTGTTTGCGCAGGCGGGCGGTCTGGATTTGCGTAAAACGTTGGAAGCGGTTGAGGCGGGCGCAGCGGGTAGCTGGATGCTGAGCAATCGCGGGCCACAGTGTATTGAGCGCGATTGGCGGCCCGGTTTCACCATTGATTTACAACAGAAAGACCTGCGGCTGGCGCTGGAAGCGGGGAAGCAGTTGGGCGTGCCGTTACTGGGCACAGGGATGGTTTCGGCATTTTATGACGCTTTACAACGTGATGGCTTGGGCAGCGAGGGTAACCACGCCCTGATTAAAGCGCTGGAGCGTTTGACAGGGATTGAAGTGGGCGGTTAGTTGGTTGTTTTTAATACGAGAAAAGTCGGTGACATCGTTGTGATGGCCGACTTTTTCTATTTATCTTCGCCACGTAAAAGCAGGCGGATGGTGTTGTAAATAATGAGGGCAATATCAACAACAAATTATGCTTTTGATTGACACACCACTAAAACTTAACTATAGTGTAATTATCAATGTTATAAAAGCAGTGCTTGCTACCATTTTCGGTAAATTATGGGTGACTAAGGAGCTTGCTGATGGCTTTCTTAGGGAAGCATAAGAAGAAATTGCTGATTTGTCTCATTATCCTTCTCGCCGCAGTTGTTGTTATTGGGCAAGAAGCGCACCTGCCAACTTATGAGTATTATGGCCAGATTTTATCTATGGATGAATTTCTAGCGCTATATAACGAACTTGATGCACGAGGCGAATACCTTATTTGCACAGTGAAACCCACTGTCGAAGCCTATCTTACAAGAATGAATTATGATTATATTTGCTTTCGTACAGCAAGCGAAGCAGATGAATATGACAAAGCATCTCGCCAAGCATGGGCACGGATTGAAGCGCAATTCCCCAATTATGAATTCCCCGCCCCTCCAGAAGGGTACAATTCTGGTCAGCCAGAGTAATCAATATCATCCTCCTCCAGCCACTGAGCGCTCTTTGCACATTCTGGTTACAATGGTTGGCTTTTTCTATTTATCTTCGCCACGTAAAAGCAGGCGGGTGGTGTTGAAGATAACGAGGGCGAGCGAAAGACCAATCTGATGCAAGAATGCGTCTGATGTATTATAATTTACGGCTGGCGGGGATGGGACTTCAACAAAATTCACTTCATGCAAGTATATAAAGGAGTTTATGATGTTTCGTTTGCTCAAAACGGTTGGTTTTGTGTTGCTGATTGCTGTTTTCAGCTTGGCTGGCACGATTTTGGCACAGGATGACCATGGCGACGAAGGCGATGAACATGGTCATGAAGAAGCGCCACATTGGAGCTATGAAGGGGAAACAGGCCCAGAACATTGGGGCGAGCTTTCTGAAGACTACACCTTGTGTGTCGATGGGTCGGCTCAGTCACCGATTGATATTGGTGAAGTGATTGACGCGGATTTGACCAATATCACGTTCAATTATGGCGAAACGGCGTTGAATATTCGCAACAATGGCCATACGGTGCAAGTGGATGTCGATGCAGGGAGCAGTATCACCTATCAAGGCATTACCTATAACTTGCTCCAGTTCCACTTCCACCATCCCAGCGAACATACTGTGAATGGTCAAGCGGCTGATATGGAAATCCACTTTGTGCACCAAAATCCGCATTCTGGCAATTTGGCAGTGGTAGGTGTGTTGCTGGTTGGCGGTGCGGATGAAAATGCGGCTTATGAGGCTGTGCTGGCGAATGCACCAACTGAAAGGACCGATGGGGCGATAATGGTTGATGGGGTGACATTAGACCTGAACAGCTTGCTGCCAGAACAGACAACTTACTTCACTTATAATGGTTCGTTGACGACACCGCCTTGTAGCGAGATTGTGCGCTGGCTGCTGTTGGATAATGTGGTGGAACTGACAGATGAGCAGGTAGAGGCATTTGCGTCAATTTTTGAGAATAACGCCCGCCCAGTGCAATCTTCTGAAGGGCGTGATGTATTCCACGATACAAGCGAATAAGCGCTATTGCGGTTAAATAACTAGGCCGCCTCTTCTATGGGGCGGCTTTTTTGCAAGTGAAAAAGTTGATATGGGGCGCTGCCCTATACCCTGCGAGGGATTAGCAAAAAGATGGCGAGGGTTTCACCCTCGCGCTCCCACGAGGGAACGAAGTCCCCTCGACCCCATTCCGCGAATGCTGCGCATTCGCAAAATAAAGTAAGCGTGAACTTGGCGCAATCGATGGATTGTTGTGAACGGTCATTCTCGCACTAAGTTGGTGCATATCCCCAACAGGATTTTTAAGGACGCCAGTCCTTAAAACGGGGGGGTGGGGGCAGTCAGCCCCCATTTGTGCTGCTGGCGAATGTTGTTTTTGGGGCGCTGTTGGTATGGGGGTGTTTGGGGTAGTATAGAGATACCGATTATGTTGCGGGAGGGTGTGCGCGATGGAACGGATTGATTTGTATCCCACTGATACAATCGCGGGTTATGGCGTGCGTGCGGGGCGGCCTTTTCCTTTTGGGGCGACGTATGTGCCGGGGGGGATTAACTTCTCGATTTATTCGCGCCATGCGACTGCCTGCACACTGGTGCTTTACCGTCGTGGCGAGGGAGAACCGTGTGCTGAAATTCCTATCCCGACGGAGTTTCGCGCGGGGAATGTGTGGGCGATGATTGTTTTTGACCTCGATACTGAGTTAACCGAATATGCTTTTCGCATGGATGGCCCTTATGACCCGCACAACGGCCATTATTTCAACTATGAAAATCGCTTGCTAGACCCGTATGCGAAGGCGATTACGGGGCGCGATGTTTGGGGCGAGGGCGAGGGGCAGCCGCTGCGTAGCCGCATTATTTACGATGATTTTGATTGGCAACGCGACCGTCAACTGCGCCGCCCGATTGAAGACCTGGTAATTTATGAGATGCACGTGCGTAGCTTCACCCGCCATCCATCTTCTGGCACACACTATCCGGGCACGTTTGCTGCGCTCCGCGAGAAAATCCCCTATTTGCTGGAACTGGGGGTGAATGCGGTAGAGCTAATGCCCATTTTTGAGTTCGACGAGTTCATTAACCCACGCCGCAACCCGTTGACGGGGGAACGGCTTTATGATTATTGGGGCTATAACACGATTGGCTTCTTTGCGCCTAAGGCGGGGTATGCGGCGACGGGCGCGCTGGGAATGCAGGTTGATGAGCTGAAGGCGCTGATTAAGGATTTGCACAAGCACGGGATTGAGGTCATTCTCGATGTGGTGTTCAACCATACGGGGGAGGGCGGGGCAGATGGCCCGACGATTTCCTTCCGCGGGATTGATAACAAGACCTATTATCTACTGGGGCCAGAGGGGCAGTATTTGAATTTCAGTGGCACGGGCAACACGACGAATGCCAACCATCCAGTGGTGCGGCAGATGGTGCTGGATTGCTTGCGGTATTGGGTGGCGGAGTACCATATCGACGGCTTCCGCTTCGATTTGG
>DAOTWU010000150.1:0-14327 GCA_034435735.1 Anaerolineae bacterium
CGGGGTCATCGCCAATACCGGGATAACCAACAACGAAAATCGTGTCGTCAAGGTCTACTGAAGAAGCATCAGCTAGACCGACAAAAGGCAATGCCAATTTAGAGCGGTCTAATAAGCGGCCATCGAAAGCTCGTGTAATCCGCAATAACGCCAAATCAACCCCAATATTGAATTGCTCTATATCTGCCCTAAATTCTGGGGTAGGTGGTTCATCGGGGTTTGATGTAATCGCTATGACAATAGTATCACCGGGACATTCCTCACTTTGCACGACATGATGTGCATTTGTCAAAATCAAACCATCTCGGCTCACCAATGTCCCTGTACCAATACAAGTGACAATCAGATTGCTACCTTCACTTTGCGCTTGCATTATCAGCACTGTGGCGCTTTGAATACGGCGCAAATCAAACGTATCTGGTACAACAACTTGTGCAGAGCTTTGCCAGCCTAGCGCAAGTGCAAATAGGGCAACGATTAAGCCGTTAAAAGTCCAGCGATTCCAGAAAGCGCTGAAAAATTGCGATATTTTCGTCATAGCCTCGCTCATCTGATTGGAATGTGATGATAATTGCTTGCCCGCGTTTAATCACCAAAATATCGGTGCCGATAACCACTGTCGGCACAAAATCCAATAATGGATTAACTTCTTTATCTACGAACGTATAAGCCATCGAAAGGGCAGGGCTTCCATCTGGTAAAACATAATCTTCAATCGCACTAGCATCATAAGCAGTCAAGGTTTGCGAACGCACTAGAGATAGCGCATCCAAGATATTCCTCCCATTAGGGTTATCAGGGCTTATTGGCTCTAAACTCACTTGTATCACAGTCTTAAAATCTAACCGTGTCATATCTCGCACACGGAATACATAGTCACCATCAGTGTCTAACAGCCAATTGGCGGGATATTCTGCCTCAATACCCGCTTCAACATCAACATAGTGCGTTGTTGCAAACAGCGTATTATTTCTCAAAATGATGCCCAAGAATATACACGCTAATGCAAATGCAACTGTAAAAACATGGCTCCAGCGCTGGCGTGGAGAAAGGTCTCCGCTGGCTTCCAAAATGTCAATAAACCCCATTGCTTATAACTCCATACTTGCCAAGCGCTCTTGTTCACGCCGTTCGGCGTTATCATATAGCCACGCCATCAACAGCATAGGCGCGACTAATAACACAAGTGAAAAACCTAAGCCGAAAGTTGGTCTCGTAAAAACGCCATTGAGCGAAAAGCTGGCATTCACTAAACCCGCCCTAACTGGAACAGCAACCCCAACAATAAATGCTCCTACTCCCAGCATAAAAGGCATCATAAACGGGGTAGGGGTGCCGAAGCGTAGTTCAGATAAGCCATAACTGATAATCACACTCGCCCCCATATGCATGGCCATCGTAATCAAAAGCCGTTGCGCCATCGCATCAACAGCGATGTTGTGATCTATCGCAAAATGCAAATTCTGTACCGTCGCATAACCGATAGCGCTCGCAACACCAAATGCTACGCCATCAAGCCGAATTCTAAACTGTCCTGGCCACGCCACATAACGAATAACGAGATACTTCAGTAGCTCCTGTATCATCCCCACCGTTAGGGTGTAACTAATGATACGATCAATCGCACTACTGAGTGATAGCCATTCGCCCACTTTCAAAAAATCTTGTACCAGAGGTATACCTATCGCATTGGCAACTAACGCGCTCACAATCGCCACCGATAGCAACCCTTTGCGTGGCTGAATGGCGCGCCGTTCCTGTAATCGGGAAAATATCATCCACAATATCGCTGGCAATAATGACAAAACAACATTTATTGGCTGCTGAAAACTTTTGGGTATCTGTATCCCTAAAAAACTCGGGATAAAGATAAGCGCCAGCACCACAACCACTAAAATACTGTTTTCAATAGTAATGCTACGCCACACCCGCCTATATGGATATACTTCCTCTTCTGGGCGTGGCTGTAAAGTTTTAACTGTATTGGTCACTGTGGTTCTTTACCTCTGGTTTCAATTTCAGCATAGACGCAGCGGCATTGTCCTCTAAAATATACCCGAATCCTACCTTATCAGTTTCCAGCCTGAAAGGTTGAACATGTTGCGCAGACTCTCACTTCTTGCAGCTCTTCTCATATCTATTTTTGTTCTGATAGCGGCCACAACTAATAACCAGCCACAAACTGAAGCCTCATATGCCGACCCTGGCACTATAGTTTATGGCCTCACATTAGACCCCAGCGGCTTTGATCCGCACATTAATCAATCGGCAGAATTAGGCATTGTTCTGCGACAAGTATATGACACATTAGTTTACCGCGAACCTGAAACAGGGGAATTCGTTCCTGGCCTCGCCCAATCATGGGAAATTTCTGATGATGGCCTATCTTACACATTTACATTGAAACAAGGTGTCAGATTTCACGATGATACGCCTTTTAATGCCGCCGCTGTTGCCGCAAACTTAGACCGTATCACCAATCCTGAAATTGCTTCACAAAAAGCCATCTTCTTGCTTGGCCCTTATGAAGGCTATGACATTATTGATGACTACACCATCCGTATTCGCCTAACACAGCCATATAGTCCGCTCCTAGATGGCCTTAGTCAAGTTTATTTGGGTATGGCCAGCCCTTCAGCTTTATCAGAATATTCACCGCTGCGTTACCAATACCATCAAGTTGGCACAGGTCCCTTCATCTTTGAAGAATACGTTCCCCATGACCGCATTGTTCTCCGTCGCAACCCAGATTATACATGGGGACCATCTTTCTATACGCCAGAATCTATGGGAAACGTTGAGCGCATTATTTACAACTTTTTCACCGACCCGCCTACTCGCATTCTTGGGCTAGAAAATGGCGATGCCCAAGTTATGGGAGAGTTATTGCCCGCTGATGCCCGCGCTTTAACAGGCAATAGTGAGATTCAGCTTTATCCTGTTGCCATCCCTGGCCAACCGTTGCAATTCTTGATGAATACCGAGCGCTTCCCTACAGACCAACGCTCAGTCCGCCAAGCATTGCTCTTCGCAACTAATCGTGTGGCAATTGTGGATACAGTTTTTCAAAGTTTTTCCCCTGTTGCTTGGGGGCCATTAACTGCAAGCTCACCATTCTATCACAGCGGTATGCAAGGCCTATATGCTCACGATATTGGTCAAGCAGAGTCCCTGCTCTCCACATCAGGCTTTGAAGATACTGATAACGATGGTTGGCTAGACTTTGGTGGTACACCGCTACAAATCACTATTATCGTGCCACCGTGGGGCCTTATCCCCGAAGTTGCCCAACTAATCCAAGACCAATGGCGCGAGATAGGTATTCAGACCATTCTAGAGCCTGTCCCCAACTTCCCAACTTTGCGCGAAAAAATCGCTGAAGGCGAATATAATCTTGTCGCTTTCAATCTGTTTGGTATGGATGCCTCGCATCTGAACAGCATGTATCTCTCTGGTGGTGTCAACAACTTCACAGGATTTTCTAGCCAAGAGCTGGACAATATGCTGCTAGAAGCTGTACGGGAAGTAGACCCGCAACGCCGCCATGTACTTTACCAGCGAGCGCAAGAAATTATCATGCAAGAAGCGCTCATCTTGCCTATTCGTGATTATGTGAACCTCAATGCCAGCGATAGCCGTGTACGTGGGTTGATTTTTGACCCTTATGGATGGTTCCCGCTCATGTATGGGGTATCTTTCATTGATGATGAAGCGCAATAGCGTTCTACGCTCCGCTTTACAAGTGGTGGTGAGCTACCTTTTTGTTGTGTGGTTCGCCACCACTTTCGCTTTCTTTGCAATGCGCTTGTTACCAGGCGATGCAATTGAAGCCAAACTCGCTCTCAGTGCAGCGTCCCCCGCTGCCATCGCCGAACAACGCACATTATTGGGCTTAGACCTTCCCATCACTGAGCAATATCTACATTTTTGGATTAACCTTTTTCAAGGTGATTTGGGGTACTCACTCACTAGTGGCTTGCCCGTTATAGAACTCATCGGTAACGCTCTACCGTCAACACTAGAATTAGCCACATCAGCCTTTTTTGTTGCGCTGTTAGTTGGCTTAAGCCTAGGGGGATTATCCGCTATCCCAAGGTCATCTGTAGCGCTTCTGCCATCATTATTAACAAATCTTCTGCTATCCGTCCCGATTTATTGGACGGGCACGCTGATATTGTTTTTATTCAATGCGCCATCGCAAGGTGGCTTGTTTGCCCCTATGCTACTGCTTGGCTTGCATACCAGTGCGCCAATTGCGCGAGTGTTCGCCACCAGCCTCAAACAAACACGCCTCGCGCCATACATCTTCGCCGCCCGTGCCAAAGGCCTGCGTCCCCGCCGCCTTTGGCTTCGCCATGCGCTCCCATTGGCTTTATTGCCAACATTGAGCGTTATCGGTCTTCAAGCCGGTTTTCTGCTGGCTGGCACAGTTATCACAGAAATTCTCTTTCAGCGGCGTGGGGTAGGGCGTTTATTACTATCAGCAACGTTGGAGCAAGACTACCCGCTGGTGCAAGGTGTTGTTATCCTCGCTGCGACAACTTACACATTAGCCAATACCATAACCGCTTTTATCCAAAGGCTAATTGATCCACGTATCGAGACGGCATCATGAAGCGATTAGTAATAATCACCCTATTGCTCTATATGATCGTACCTATTACATGGCTGCCCATCAAAGACCCGCAACTCACCAACACCATGGCAAATCGCCAGCCCCCGAATGCTGATTACTTGCTTGGAACAGACCATCTTGGGAGAGATGTTTTAAGTCGCCTTATTTACGGTGGTCAACATACTTTACGTATAGCCGGATTAGCAACTTTAGTTGCTACTAGTATCGGCTTGATATGGGGTTTAGGGATTTACATCTTACCGCAATTCATTCGCCCTTTATTCTACTATAGCCTTGATGCTTTTCTCGCTATTCCGGGTCTTTTATTTGCATTACTGGTTCTTACATTGCTTGGGCAAAGTGATTTCAGCCTTGCCTTAGCTGTTGGTATTTCACAGATAGCCGCAGTTGCCCGTGTGTCGCATAGCTTGGCACAACAAACCTATCATCAAGAATTCATCACCGCTGCCCATGCTTTAGGTGCATCATCATGGCATATCACGCGCCACCACATTATGCCTAACATATTTCGCCCATTTATCGCATATGCGGGGATTGTATTTGCTTACAGCATTCTGAATAGTGCAGGATTGAGCTTTTTAGGGGTTGGTGTTGCACCTGGCACACCAGACTGGGGCGTAATGCTCGCAGAAGGGCGTTACGCTTTTCGCGCTGCACCTTGGGTTGCTTTCTATGCGGGATTGGCCATCAGTATAACCGTATGGAGCATTAATTGGTTGGTGGATAATTGGCAGAAGCACAGATGAGCGTTCCTGTTGCCGTGCTATCTATAAGTGCTTCATATACCAGTTTTGGAGTTAGCCCGTTAACAATTCGCGTAGTCAGAGAAAAATCTCGCGAAAGCCGCAACATCAAACGCACCTTCTCCATCATCCCACCTGTCACATCAACCCCAGAAGCGCCCTGAAAAGCCGATTTCATCGCCTCAAAACGCTCAGGGGTAATCATATCCACAATCATGCCAGTTTCATCATAAACGCCATCAACCTCGCCCAACAACACAATACGCTCAATATCCAGTTGCTCCGCAAGGTAAGTAAAAATAGTTTCTGTTGATAAAATCGTGCCGCCCCGCACCTCGTCTAGCGCTACATCACCATAAACTAAAGGCACTAGACCATGCTCCAATGCAACTTGAATTGGTTGCAGCGCCATATGCCTCACAACGCCATCATGAGCTATCGCAGAAGCTGAAGGCTGTAACCGCCATACGGGCACGCCTACATCCCAAAACGCCTGTGAAACATGAGCATTAAGCTCAGCCGCCACTTGCGCCACCTCGGCGAAGCCGCACCATTCTTCAGGCGTACGAACGCCCTGTATGGTATTGTGTCTCTTCGCCACAAAATGACCAAATGAACCACTACCGTGCCCAATGACTAATTTCAAATCGGGCTTCTCGTCCAAAGCTTGACGCACTTCCGAAGCAATGCGCTTCATAACATCTGCTCGGTAAAACTTCTCTTGCTTCTTATCAGTAATAAGAGAGCCACCAATTTTCAACAAAACAACCATAATTACGCCACCACCGTTTCAAAAACCCGAACCGCCCCCGCAGCAATTAATGCTTCTCGCACTTCACTCCGTGTTTCCTCAGTGACAAGCGCAATCATATTGCCACCACGCCCGCCACCTGATAGCTTCGCGCCCAAAGCGCCCGCGTTTCGTGCCGCAGCTACTAATGCATCTAATTCCGCTGATGACACGGTTAATTGGTCTAGCAACTCATGGTTACGCCACATCAATTTACCAACGGTAAGGCTATCCCCAGCCTCAAGCGCAAGTCTAGCTTGAAGAACAACTTCACCAATCTCATCAAGAACTGGTTGAATACGTTCAGGTTCTCGCTCATATAATTTTCGCACATCGCCTACAGCAATACGAGTTAACGCCGCCTTACCAGTATCAGCAATCAGTAAACGGTATTCCTCGGAAAACACCAGCCGCTCAATTGGTTGGCCTTTTACAAAATAAACCGGCTGCTCATAAACAATGACCGTATTATCAACACCGCTTGGCGTCCCGTGATAGAGCTTCTCAACCTCGAAGACAAGCTCATTGACAACTTCATCCTCTAGCGCTCGACCAAACTGCTGAGCTAATCCCCGAACAATCGCAGCAGATACAGCAGCACCGCTCCCCAATCCGCTCGCGACAGGTATCTGCGAGGTAATTTGCAGCGTCAAATTAGCCTGCCGTATTTGCAACGCATCTAGTGTATACCGAACTGCGGTCACTAACGGATTATTGTCCACATCTGTATCATCTACCCGTAAAACCTCATTCAGCAATGGGGTTACAATAGCAATGCCATCTTGCTCACTTTCAATAACACGCACATTCACCCGCAACGACGATACAGGAACAGCAATCGCAGGTTTGCCATATACAACGGCATGTTCACCAAATAAAATCACTTTTGCAGGAGCACTAGCTTCAACCATGTAGAACCTCAACCTGGCAAAACATATAACAAAAGCACAAAACTGCCTCCCCATAAGGCCACTGTTACCTGTATCCAGCGGTCATGCAACAATACCTCATCAGGTGCGCCACCTTCGCCCTTTACATGAATGAGATACAAATAACGGAACAAGCCATAAAGCACAAAGGGCACAGTAGCCAGAGCAGCATTTGTATTTGCAACCTTAATTGTTGGCGCTTCAATCGTATATAAGATATAGGCAATAAACGTGCTTGTTGTCACCATTCTCAACATCTCATCAAGCAGCGCCAAATTGTAGTATTGGTAAATAGCGCGTGTTTTGACCGCCATATCGCCTAATTGCACCAAATCCTGCCGCCGCTTGCCAACAATCAAAAATAGCGCCAACAATCCCCCGCAAGCGTATAGCCACGGGGAGAAATTCTCCACAGGCACAGCCACAACACCCGCAACCAACCGCAAAACAAAACCAGCCGTGACCCCCATTAAATCTAAAATCACAATATTTTTGAGGACAAACGAATATAACAGCTGTAAAATGAAATACCCGATTAGGACAACTGCCAGCGACCAGCGAATGCCCCACGCCAGTACCACAGCCACAATGGGCAGTATAACAGCCGCGATGATGGCTATCTGTACCGAAAGCTGACCAGAGGGGAGGGGGCGATAGCGCTTTTGTGGGTGTACTCTATCTCGCTCTATATCAACCAAATCATTGATGATATATACCGCGCCCGCCATCAAGGAGAATAGGACAATCGCACCAATAACCCGTAACAAAGCCTCGAAATCAAATAATTTTCCATCAAATATGATTGGCGGCAAAATGAAAAGTACATTTTTCGTCCACTGGTACGGTCGCATTGTACGAATTAAGCCCGTTAACCAACGCACCATTCAACTCCTTACATGTTCAAAACGTTCTGGCATTATACCCGCAGCCATCAAGCAAACAATCCCCTGTATCATCCCGCCCAGCATCGGTAAAATATACCCATAACAGCACAAAAATGGAGAAACGCATGGCTAAAACAGTAACTGCCCGCGCACACCCGAACATTGCTTTCATCAAATACTGGGGCAATATCGATGACGAATTACGCTTGCCCGCCAATCCATCCATCAGTATGAACCTTGATGGCCTCTATGCTGAAACGACTGTTACCTGGCAGCCAGACCTACAGCAGGACACCCTTATACTCAATGATGAACCCCAACAAGGTGCTGCACTTCAACGCGTTAGCTTACACTTAGACGCTTTACGCCAACGTCTTGGCATTGAAGGATATGCTGCTGTTTCATCAAAAAACAATTTCCCAATGGGAACAGGCATTGCGTCTTCTGCAGCCGCCTTCGCAGCGTTAACTTTAGCCGCTTGTGCCGCTGCTGGCAAAAATCTTTCAGAACGTGAGCTGAGCACTTTAGCCCGCTTAGGCTCTGGTTCAGCATCACGCTCAATACCTGGTGGCTTCGTTCAATGGCACGCTGGCGACACCCACGAAGCATCTTATGCCGAAAGCGTTGCGCCCGCCACGTACTGGAATATTGTCGATGTTGTCGCTGTTGTGAGCAGCAAACACAAAACCGTGACCTCCCAACATGGTCACCCAACCGCCAACACCAGCGATTTACAAGCCGCGCGCGTTGCAAAAGCGGACCAACGCCTGCAACAGGTTCGACAAGCTATTTTAGAGCGTGACTTTACAACTTTTGCTGAAGTAGTAGAATTAGATAGCAACCTCATGCATGCAGTCATGATGACCAGTCGCCCACCACTTTTCTATTGGCTACCAGCAACACTCGCTATCATGGAAGCTGTACGTCAATGGCGTGCCGAAGGTATTCAAGTTTGTTATACGCTAGATGCTGGCCCCAATGTGCATTGCATCTGCACAGCAGAATATGCTGAGGAAGTAAGAAAACGCCTTGATAGCTTTTCAGAGGTAGAGCAAACACTTATGGCCAAAGCGGGTGGCCCTGCACACATCATATCGGACTAAAAGGCCTGCTTGATTATCTGCCATAATCAATCCTATAATACACCTACAGGTTATCAGTGATTAAACACCGCCTATAACCATCCAACCAAACACACTCAACTGGGAACCCATTCAATGTACCGGTATATCAAAGGTTAACGACCCCATGCTAGATTTCCTCATCGGCAATGACCTGCTCTCGTCCATTATCGCATTTGGACTAGTGCTCATTCCTGCTATTTTCATCCATGAATTAGGCCACTTCCTTGCAGCTAAAGCGGTTGGCATTACTGTTCTAGAGTTCGGGATTGGCTTTCCACCAAAAGCCCGTCGCCTATTTATGTGGGGTGAAACTGAATTCACACTGAATTGGCTGCCAATTGGCGGGTTTGTCCGCCCATTGGGTGAAGATATGGTTCGGCCACTAAGTGCTGAAGAAATCGAGCGCGATAAAGAGAAGCTTCAAGAACAACTCAATGAACAAGCGCGTTATCCTAACAAAAACGAACAGCGCTACCTTTCCGAGCGTGAGGAGTTATTAGCCCGTGGTATCACGGAAATGCGCTCTGTCAACGAGGTTGCGCCGCTACCACGTATCTTCTTTATGGTCGCAGGGGCACTTGCGAACTTCCTTTCGGCATGGGTGCTTTTTGTTGTCATTGGCTTGATTGGTGTTGATCAAATTGCCGGTATTCGTGCCCAAGTGATTTTTGAACCTGAAGATGTAACCGTATTGGAAGAAGCAGGCATTAATGTTGGCGATGTTATCGAAAAAGTGAACGGCCAAACCTTCAATTCCATACACGAGTTTTATCTACTCGCCAATGGGAGCGAATCCGATACGGTTACGCTATCACTCGTATCGCTCGAAACCAATGAAAACTATGAGGTTACCTTAAATCGCAATAGCCCCTTATTCCAACTTGATAGCTATGTCCGTGTTCTCAGCGTTGAAGAGAACTCTCCGGGGCATCTATCAGGGTTATTGCCTGATGACCTCATTTATGCCATTAATGGAGAACCTATAACAAACGCTGAAAATCCTGTAGCCACTTTGCAGCAAGCCGCTATCGACTACGCTGGTCAACCTTTAGCGCTAACTGTGCTACGAGGTCCAGAAGGTGAACGTGAACCTGTAGAAATAACCGTCACTCCGCGTGAAGAAGTAGGGCCAAATCAAGGGCGTATTGGCATCGGCATATGGGATGAATACCATACACCTGAAGACATCATCTTAGCCGAAACAAGCCCGCTCATTACAACAGCGCCATTACCGTTCACTGATGCCATCTCATTTGGCTTCCAACGCATTGGCGAAACTATCGGCCTAATCTTTGAAATCCCCTCGCGCCTGATGAATCAAAGCATCTCCTTTGAAGAGGCGCGTCCAGTGAGTATTGTGGGTATCAGCCAAATTGGTGGTCAATTCTTACAAGAGAGCATTGAAAACGACCAGCCAACTGTCATCCTTAACTTCATCGCTGTCATCAGCATTGCGTTGGGTATCACCAACCTGTTGCCTATTCCGGCCTTAGATGGGGGGCGCATCCTCTTTGTGCTCATCGAAATTGTTCGCGGTAAGCCTATCACACCAGAACGTGAAGGGCTTATTCACCTTGCCGGCATGATATTTCTATTATCTATCGGCATGCTCATCATCCTGTACGATGTACTCAATCCGCTCACACTACCTCAGTAGGGAAATAGGGAGGATAAATGGGAAACAACCAATTCCCTGATTCAGAAAGTTTAGATATACCAGAGGGCATGATTTTAGAAGTTCCGTTGGATGAGCTAGATGACGACAAAGCCTATGAGCGCCCTGCATACACATTAGATGAGGCCATTGCTGCATTAGAGGGGATAAAAGGCACAGCGAAGACTATTTCGGCAGCAATCTTATACGGCCTCTCAGGAATAAGCTGTTCCGATATTCCCCGCATTGAAGCAGCGTGGCGTGCGCTCGATGCTGAGCAACGTAACGGCATCATACAATATATGAATACAGCCAGTGAAGCGGACTTTGAGATGGACTACCGCGCATTTGGCTTGTTTGCCTTAACCGACCCAGAGCCGTCAGTACGTATTGCCGCCATTGAACTGCTATGGGAAGAAACTTCGCCGGAATACATTGACCACCTTATGCACCTTGCGCAATTTGACGAAGAACATAGTGTGCGGGCAGAGGCCATTAAAGCATTAGGTAGTATCATCTATCAAGGCGAACTAGACGAAATCCCACAAGAAACCACACGGCCTATTCAAGAATTGGTATTCAATCTCCATACCAATCTCGATGAAGATTTGCTCGTTCGGCGCCGAGCTTTAGAATCGTTAGCCAATTGCAGCCATGATGCGGTCCCCGACCTCATTCGGGAAGCCTATCATAGTAGCGAGGCAGAAATGCGGATTAGCGCAATTTTCGCTATGGGGCGCACCTGTGACGATGAAGCATGGGAAGAGCCTATTCTCCGCGAACTCGACAGCAATGATGATGAAATGCGCTATGAAGCGGCTCGCGCAGCTGGAGAGCTTGGTCTTAATGCCGCTATACCTGCTTTAGGCCGCCTCGTTTTAGAACCAGACCGCGATTTACAAGAAATTGCCATCTGGGCACTGGGAGAAATTGGCGGTAACGAGGCCGTTCGCATTCTCAGCCATATCGCTGAAATCGCTGACGAGCATAATGACGAAGAATTAGCTCAATCTGTTGAAGATGCGCTTGGTATTGCCAGCCTGTCATTTGGTGAATTCTTCGCATTTAATCTTGATGACGAATGGGATGATGATTAACTAATCTAGTCCCCTAATAGCTTATCCTCACCGCCCGGCAATACGTCGGGCGGTTCTCTGTCAAAACATCGTGAACGCACAACTAGCCGAACTCATAACCATTTTCATCAACAACATCGCCCCCATCCTCATCGTGGCTGGGGTAGGGTACTGGACAGGTCGCCAGCTTAACATCAATGGCGATTCCCTCGGCAAGCTCATCTTCAACGTTTTCTCTCCCGCGCTAGTGTTTCATTTGCTCTCCACTAGTGCTATCGATGGCCAAGAATTTAGTGCGATTCTAATCGCCACGATTTTATTCCAGCTTATTATGGCTGCCATCGCCTCTACCATCACCCGCTATTCATCATCCAACCGCATCCATCGCGCAAGTGTCACCCTAAGCGCATTTTGCCTTAATGCTGGCAACTACGGCTTATCGTTAGTTCTATTTGCTTTTGGTGAAGAGATATTGGCCAGAGCTGTCGTGGTTTTTATCGCCAATGTCATGCTCAACAACACATTAGGCGTTTATATTGCATCTAGTGGCCGCCGACCGCCCTTAGCTGCTGCCAAAAGCATCCTCAAAGTGCCAGCCGTCTATGCGACCTTACTCGCATTTATTGTCAAAGGGTTAAACATAACGGTGCCATTGCCCTTATCGCGGTCGGTAGAGCTTATGGGAAATGCCGCCATTCCTGCTATGCTCATTTTACTGGGGCTACAACTGCGCCAAACAACCAGCCTCGCTTATCCAAAACTCATTGGCTTAAGTGTTGTGCTAAAACTGCTTGTAGCCCCTGTTATCGCTATCAGCCTTGCCATCTTATTGGGGTTAAATAATTTCGCTGCTGTTGCCTTTATTGTACAAGCGGCCACTCCCACCGCTGTCATTACAATTGTTCTAGCTGGTGAATTCGAACTCGACACCAATCTAACCAGCGCTATCATTCTTGTGACAACGCTATTCAGCCCCATCAGCCTCTCCATCATCATTTTGCTATTACAGCAAACCTTGTTGGTCTAAATTAAAAAGGGCGCTCATGTGGCGCCCTCACAAATTTATGACATGCGGAACATGGTCTGGAGCTTCATCGCCAGCCCCATATCGCCCTGAATTTTTATCTTGCCGCTCATGAAGGCCTGCATCGGATTCATCTGGCCAGTGGTTACTGCGTACCAGTCATCAGCAGCAGCCTTGAGCGTCATTTTGGGGTTCTCAATTGTCCCCTCACCAGCTTCAGCCGTCCCATTCTGTACCTTGAGCCAAAAGTTCCCGCCATTATCGCCGCTCAATTCAAATTGAATGGCAGCGTCAACGCCTTCAGCCTTTTCTGGCACAAAGCGCTCTACCATTTGGGGAAATAAACCTGCAATTTCTTCTTTAGTAGCCATTATTTGCTCCTTTTAAGACATTTCAGCTTAAGATGGATATATAATTATCCAACAACACCTATAGTATAAATTAGACTAAGCGGTAAGAAAACTACAAGTTGTCAAATATCTAGCATTTTTACTAAACCAAACAGATTAATCCAAGCAAATCTATCAGCCTAATAACGGAAACCAAGCACTATCCTATGAAATCAAACTCTATTATTGTATCTTTTCTGAATTTACTCATCTTGATATTCCTTATCAGTGGATGTATGCGGGCTACCGAACCGGATGATGCGGGTGTCATTGTTGTTACTGCAACATTTCGCCCGCCAACAATGGTTTCTACACCATCGCCGCCGCCCGCGCTAAACTTATCGCCTGTGCCATCATCAATCCCCCCCCCAACACCTGACCCCACCCATCCCGCACAGCCAGAGACCAGTAACCAAGAATATGTGGTTCAACCTGGCGATACACTCTACAATATCGCGCTTGCCAATAACCTAAGTTTAGAAACGTTGCTCGCAGCCAATGAGCTACTTAACCCTGATTTGCTCAAAGTAGGGCAAGTGATTACCATTCCCGGCGCGCCAGCAGCCACCAGCCCCCATCAAAAACTCCTCGCCGATGCCAACTTTGTGCGAGGGCCATCCGCTGCCCAATTTGACATAGCGAACTTTATCGCCTCGATGCCCGGCTATATTCGCTTTGCAACTGATACTGTGACGACAGCCCTCGCTGATGGCAGCCAGCGCGAAGATTTGCTAAATGCAGCCCAAATCATTGAGCGTGTTTCGCTTGAATACAGCATCGACCCACGCCTCCTGTTAGCCTTGCTTGAATATCGTGCTGGCTGGCTTAGTAACCCAACGCCCGCCGAAACTCTAAAAACACATCCTATTATCTCGGCAGAAGCGCCCACAACCATTTCTACTAATGGGCTTTATCGCCAGCTTATTTGGGTGGCCAATGAGTTAAATCGCGGCTACTATGGCTGGAAATATGGAGGATGGCAGGCCTTTGAGCTATCAGAAGGTACACGTTATCGCATCGCACCTGAACTCAATGCCGCCACTGTCGCATTGCAATATCTATTCAGCATCAGTAACAC
>DAOTWU010000151.1:0-5100 GCA_034435735.1 Anaerolineae bacterium
CGTATTTGTCCCGATATTGACACCATCATGTATACACTCTCTGGTGTCGTTAATCGTGAGTTTGGTTGGGGTGTAGCTGATGATAGCCGCAACATGCTCTCTATGTTGCAGCGCTATGGCGAAGCACCATGGTTTACATTGGGCGATAAAGACCTGGCTACCCACCTCTTGCGCACACAATGGCTGCGTGAAGGGCGTCGTTTAACTGATATAACCCGTCAACTAACTACAGCACTGGGTATTCAGCATCCCATACTGCCCATGACTGACGATGAAGCGCCTACACGGGTTGATACTGCTGAATATGGCGAATTAGAATTTCAAGAATATTTTGTTCGTTACCGCTGGCAGCCTGTTATACGCAAAATCCACTATACAGGGGCAGAGCAAGCAAATTTAACCCCAGAAGTGTGCGACGCGCTACAGCAGGCGGATGCTATTATTGTTGGCCCTTCGAATCCGTGGCTCTCTATCGCGCCCATTTTGGCGCTTCCACAGATGAAAGAGATGCTGCTTGCCCGCGAAATCCCTCGTGTGGCGGTGACACCTATTATAAATGGACAAGCCGTTAAGGGCCCCGCGGCCAAACTTATGGCAGAATTAGGATATACAGTATCAGCAGAATCTGTCGCTCGATACTATGGTGATTTAATTAATGGCTTTGTCGTCGATGAAACCGATACACCACTACAACTATCACATACACGCGTTGTGTCTTTACCAACCTTCATGCAAACTGATGAAGATAAGGTGGTATTAGCACAGCGCGTTTTACATTGGATACAAGGATGGTCTTAAATGTGCGTTTGGGCGATTATACCGGTTAAGCCTTTGGGGCAGGCCAAAAGCCGCCTTTCACAGATATTGACACCAGAACAACGGGCTAGCTTTGCCGAAGTCATGCTGCGCCAAGTCCTGTCTGTGGTATCAGAATCACACACGGTTGTTGGCACATTGGTTGTTAGCCGTGACACCCATGTGCTGGCGATTGCCCGCGAATACGGTGCGAAAACAGTGCAAGAAAGCGGTACACCAGAACTAAATGCCGCTCTAGCACGAGCTACTTCTGTGGTGAAATCATGGAGCTGCACTTCAGTGCTTATTTTGCCGGCAGATTTACCCTTTGTCACTGTTGAAGATATTGAAAACATGATTAAACTTGGCCCCTTCGCCCCCGCTGTTGTCATTGCACCTGATCGTGACCGCGATGGTACAAATGGCCTTTTTATTCGCCCCCCAGGTTTGATAGAATATGCCTATGGTCCAGGAAGCTTCCAACGTCATGTTGCATTGGCCAAAGAAGCAGGCGCTATCGTTCGCGAATATCAATCGGAACACATGCAATTTGATGTTGACCTACCAGAGCATTTGATTGAATATAATCAGCGTATCAAGCAAGCTGATGCTGAGGCACACAAGCTATTAGCCTCAGATACATCATTTGGCGATTGATAAAGGCTTGTATAATAGACTGCAAACAGGGGAGGCTGCCTTCATATAGCACGCCTCCCTAATTGTCTATACCAACCTTTAAGTTGCACACCGCTTTTATGATTTTTATTGTTAGGAGTTAAAAATGGCAGACCGCGTAGCACTTTATTTGCAAGATGCTCACGATATACGTGAGGCCATGGAATATGTTCAATATGCGGAATCTCGCGGCTTTGAGGCCGTTTGGCAGGCAGAAAGCCGTTTGGTTCGTGATGCGATTGTTCCTATGTCCGCTTTTGCAGCGACGACTCGTCGCATCAAAATAGGCTCTGGCGTTATCAATAACTGGACGCGCAATCCTGCTGTGATTGCTGCAACTTTCCTCACACTGGATGACCTTGCGCCCGACCGCATTATTCTCGGTATTGGCGCATGGTGGGACCCGCTTGCTGCGAAAGTTGGTATCCAGCGCCGTAAGCCTTTATTGGCCATGCGTGAAGTTGTGACTGTTGTGCGCAAGCTCCTCGCCCGCGAGCGTGTCACATTTCATGGTGAATTCGTTCATTTAGATGATGTTGAGTTGGATGTTGTTCATGGGCGTAAAGAGCCGCGTAACGTTCCTATCTATATTGGCGCGACCGGTCCTAAAATGATGGCGCTTTCTGGTGAAATTGCCGATGGGGTGTTGCTGAATTACCTTGTTTCTCCCAAGTATAATGAGGGCGCTATGGCTCAATTAGAGCTTGGCGCTAAAAAGGCTGGTCGTTCCGTTGATGAAATTGACCGCCCGCAGCTTGTCGTTTGCTCCGTTGATAAAGACCGCAAGAAAGCTCTGGATGGTGCTCGTAAGCTTGTTACGCAATATCTAGGTCAACAGCCTCATATTATGAAGGCGAGTGGTGTTAGCCAAGAGTTGCTAGATGAAATTCATCAAGTGCTCACATGGCCTGCTACTGAGGAACAAATTGAAGAGGCGATGAAACTAGTTCCCGATGATGTGGTGCAGATGATTACGGCATCGGGCACGCCAGAAGAAGTTCGCGCCAAAGTGCGTGAGTATGTGGCATCTGGTGCGACTTGCCCAGTTCTTTATCCGCTTGGCCCAGATGTGCGTTTGATGATTGATACTTTTGCCAACGGTTATTCCGATTAGCAATTTGACGATATAAGGCTTGAAATATCGGTCGGGGACGCTTAGCATCTCCGACCGTATCGTTTATACCAAACACACAAGGCGGCTATGAATCCATCTCAGATGCAAATTCAGCGCACACTACTATGGCGTAACACCTTAATTGCTTTATTGTTGCTTGGTATTGTATCCCTTATCTGGTTGCCTTTTAATTTCAAACTTGGTGTTGTGCTAGAGCCTTGGGGCTTAGTCAATGATTTTGATATAGGAGAACCGCTCTTTTGGGGAATTAACGCATCGCGCCCTTTGACATGGCTGGGCTGGCAATTGGCCTATTTTTTGACGCCAGATAGCTTCATCGGCGCGAATTTTGTGATGTTGGTGCTATGGTGGGCTAAAGCTGTACTTGTTTACCTCATCGTCCGTCGCCTGTTACCTAGCACCGTGCTCGCTTTTGGGGTTGCCGTGCTCTATACGGTATACCCCGCCGATTATGCCCTGCTTTGGATGAGCGGTATTAACCAGCATCAAGGTGTCTTTTTCTTCCTCCTTGCCACCTATAGCCTATTACGCCTCTGGGATTCCCACCAGCTATATAGCCAGCTTGTATGGGGTGGGGTGATGGCGCTCAGTATTTTTATATCCCTAGGTACTTATGAAGTGGGCTACCCGCTTATCTATACTGCTCCAATCCTATTATTATGGCTGATAGATGGGCGTTTCCCTCGGCGGTTCTGGAAAATTGTTGGCGTTTGGTATTTGGTGGCGATAGTGATTACTATTCCCCAATTTGGCGTTATCACTGGTAGTATTGAACAATCAACGGGGTATTATGTCGGTCTCTTAGATACAGGCGAAAAAGAGGGTAGTTTCATTTTGGCCGCTATGCAAAGCACCCTCAATATGTTTATTCGCCATTTTATTACCGCTTGGCAGGAAGCTTTTCAGCATTGGCAAAACTTCCTCCAATCAGGCCACAGCGACCTCTTCATTGTATCAATCGGTGCTGGTGTTTTGGCCACATTAGCCACTTTATGGTTCTGGAGAAGTGACGAGGGCTTAGAGCGTTATAATTGGCGCCGTCAGTTTCTGATTTTGGCGGCAGGATTAGTGATAATGGTTTTAGGCTTTGCCGCCTTTTTGCCCTCCAGCCTGCGCGATACACATACCCGTACCTATTACTATAATTCGTTAGGGTCTGCACTGGTCATCTTGTTCGTTTTATTGACATTGGCGCGTGTATTGCCTTTCCGCCGCGTTTTTGTGGCGCTTACATTGGGGATGTTGGTTACTTTAGGTATGGCGCGCGACCTCGAAGAGCATCGCTATCGGGTAGAACTTTCTCGCCAGCAGCATCGTTTGTTATCCGCCACTGTAGAAGAAATTGGCGCACTTTCACCACAAGCTACTGTCGTACTCCTTGCAGAACCCGCAGACGACTTACACTTACAAACGGGCTATATTGATGGCTTCAATGTCTATGGCATGGGCTTGGATTACCTTTATCGTTTAGCCACAACCAATAACACATGGGATGATTCGCGTCGTGGTTGTATTCACTTACTTGGCGATGAACGCTTACAGTGCAATTTTACGCCTGATGGCTTGCGCTTTTACCATAATGACACGGAGTTAATCCCTTATGACCGTTTGGTTGTGCTCCGCTTTTTAGGGGCAGGGCGCGTCCGTTTGTTGGATTCGCTTCCCGATGGACTATTACCAGAAAGTGCACCAATCCACACTTATAATCCCTACGCCCTTATTGATCCGGACGCCCCACCGCCATCGCGGGTTTATACGCTCTTTACTCAGTATCCCATGCCCGCGGCTTATTTGGATTGGGAAGCTACCGCTGTTCCAGTTGAACGCCCACTTATCAGTGTTTCTGGTGGTTTGCGCATTAATCCATTTGTGGACGCGCCATTCTGGGGGGTAGAAGAATACAATGGCGATAGTTATGTTTGGCTTGGTCCCCAGAGTGAGAATAATAGTTCACTGCGTTTTGAGGTTTGGTCTGCTAATGCCCAGACTTCAACCATGCAAATCGCTATCACGCCAGGCCCCTCGCGAGAAGATACTGTACGCACCTTGTTGCTCACCGTTGTCGGCGAAGAAGGGGATTACCAAGAGAGCATTACGGTAGATGAGCCACAACATTTGAATGTCGAACTTCGGCTTTTTGCGGGGTATAATACTATCACTTTAGCAATAGCGGAGGAAGCAACTATCGCTGCGCCTAATGGCGACCCGCGCCCGTTACTAGCTCGTATTGACAACATTGCTATTACATTGTCAAACATCCCTTGATTTGATATAGTCATGGCGAGTTATTGAGGATATATCGTGGCGGATGATCATCGAGAAGTTTACGAAGCGCTCTTAGAAGCTCATAAAAGTGGCCAACCTGCCGCATTGGTGACGGTCATTGAAGCAAAAGGTTCGTTGCCGCGCCATGTTGGCAGTAAAATGTTGGTTTATCCTGATGGGCGTATCGTAGGCACTGTTGGCGGTGGTCAATTAGAAGCCCGTGTTATTCA
>DAOTWU010000152.1:0-4645 GCA_034435735.1 Anaerolineae bacterium
AAAATCCGATTGCCAGCATTTTTCACTGGTATGGGAGCAGGTTTACATAGCATTCATCTAGCCCTCAGCTTGTATACAACAGTTGAAATTAGCGCCCGCGATGATACAGAACTCGTTGTTGAAACAGAAGGCGAGGGGGCTGGCGACTATCCTTTAGCATTACAACATCCAGTTGTACTGGCTATGATGCGCATTTTTCAGCGACTAGAAAAAGCGCCCGCCGGATTTCAAGTGCGAATTGAGAACCATATTCCCCTACAAAGCGGTTTAGGCGCAGAAGCCGTCTTTATGACCGCTGGGGTCATCGGGGCAAACAACTTGATGAACAATGTTTTTAGCCGTGATGACTCTTTTGATATTTTGGCGCAGATATTGGGACGAGAAGATGCGTTAGCCAGCGTTTTGGGTGGGCTAGTTGCCGCCACACGAACAGAAAAAGGTGTTGTTTATCGCCCATTGCCACTAACACCATTCAAACTCATCATCGCTCTGCCCCAGATAACGTCATATAAACGCCCCAGTTATCCAGAACGGGTACTCGTTCAAGACGCTCTACATGACCATAAACGCTTACCTCTCATTCTAGAGGCCTTACGGACGGGCGATTTGCCATTTTTAATGCAGGTGTTACCAGATAAGCTGTATACACCCCATATCACATCCGCTATTCCAGGCTACCAGCATGTGGCGAATATCGCCCGATTAGCAGGCGCGTTAGGCGCAATGCCTTGTGGTGGTGGTCCCGCAATTGCTTTCTTCGCAGAAGATCAACATAATCGTATTGCAGAAGCCATTGAAGCCGCATTTGATAATCTTAATGTCACCGCAAGAACATGGGTTATACCGGTAGATACACAGGGAATTGTCCTCAGTGTGGCACAATCTCAGTAAAGATATAATCTGGCTATGGGTAGTCGCGTTTATACTCGCTGCATGCGCCCCAGAACTCCCCGCCCCAGCGCAGATAGAGGTAGCAACAGCTATTCCCACGTTAGATATGACAGACACAAGCGCTCTATGTAACGCGGCCATATCCTATTGGGATGTAGATTGGGTTACTACTATTGAAGCCTTAGAGGCTCTATATCACCAAACCCCTCGCCCCGATTGTTCCCCTGAGATTGACATTGAGCAACGATTATATAATGCCTATCTGGCCTATGGAACAGAATTAGAAGAACAAGGCAACATTGCGGCGGCGCAGGCAATTTATGAAAAAGCACAGGCGATAAAACCTGAAGGCGAGGCAGCGCGTCGCGTTGCGCAGCTAGCACATCTTGATACAACAGCTTGTCTCTCTACTGATACTGTGCTCAACACGCTACCTCCATATGAGGAACATGACGGCGAATTTATTCAAGTGAATGGCCGCCACTTCGTGCTTGATGGCAACATTTTCTATGTGCGGGGTGTGAATTATTACCCCATGCAAACGCCTTTTCATCGCTTCTTGAGAGAAACGCCAGTAGATGCGTTTGAAAAGGAGCTAGACTTAATAACAGAAGCGGGCATCAACACGTTACGGATATTTGTTGATAACGAGGCATTATTCACTTGTGAAGATAGTGTACTCGTTCCTATTGAAGATGCGTTTGTGCGCTTAGATACGCTATTTCAAGAAGCAGCAGAGAGAGCGCTGCGGGTGATTGTGGTTTTGAATCAAGTGCAAGACATCAACCAATATCCTCTTTATGATGCTCCACCATATACTCTAGCTCAATTACAGTTCATCATTGAGCGTTATAAGGACGAGCCATATATCTTGGCTTGGGACTTGCGCGATGGTGGTGATATAGACTATCAAGATGGGGTTGCAGAGAAATCTGTTATATTAAATTGGTTATTTGAAACAGCCGTGCTGGTGAAAAATATCGATAACCAACATCTCATCACAGCGGGATGGCATGAGGACAGCATAGCAACTGTTACGGCGGTGGATTTCATTAGCTTGTATTATAACGCTGATATTGAACCTTTCCGCCAACTGGCAGCATATCTGACAGACCAGACTGAAAAACCGCTATTTCTGGCGGGTGTGGGGTATAGCACATTCACACTGGATGAAACAGCACAACGCAGCCTCCTGTTTCAGATATTAGAGGCGGCAGAGTTAAACCAATTTGCAGGTTGGGCAATATGGATGGCCTTCGACTATCCTCTAACGGTTACTTGTTATGAGCCTAATTGCCCCAGTGAAGATAGCCCACTGCATCACTATGGTTTATGGAATACCAGCTACTTCCCCAAGCTCGCATTAGATGCCGTTCGGTATTTCATAGATAATTAATGACAAACTTCTAATACAACTCTTAGGCATTCTTTGGCGTATAGCGATAAATTGCCCTCGCAAATCATTAGATGCGGGTGTATTTTGTGATAGCTTTCACAGAAGCCAATTGAGAAGAGTGTGATATGTTCAATCGTAGAAGAAACAGCAACGAGCACCTTAATCATCAAAACGAACACCACGACGCTGAAATAGCGAATATGGGCAGTGTGAGCTTTCGGCGACTTTTAAGCTATTTGTCGCCCTATAAATTGAGAATGGGCATAGCACTGGGGGCGCTACTCATCAGCTCCTTGCTCAGTCTGGTTTTTCCCGCAGTGATTCAACAAGTAGTTGATTCTGTGCTGACGCAGGGCGATGTTGGGCTGCTTGATACAGTAACGTTGTTCTTACTCTTGGTCTTTCTCATTCGCTCTATAACAACATTGGTACAGAACTACAACCTCAATTATGTAGGCGAACGCATGATGGTTGATATGCGCCTAGAGCTATATCGCCATTTGCAAAATTTATCGCTCAGCTTCTTTGAGAACCGTCGCGTTGGTGAATTGGTCTCACGCATCTCCAGTGATGTGACGGTAATACGCACCGCACTGACCAACAATGTCAGCACCTTTCTTTCGCAAACGTTCGTCCTTATTGGTTCGGTTGTGGTGATGTTCATTCTCAACTGGCGTTTAACCCTTTTTATTCTGGCGCTGATGCCTTTAGTTGGCCTGTTGGGTGCGGTATTCGGGCGCGTTTTACGGCGGGTAAGCACAGAGGTGCAGGATGAATTAGCAGGGGCAACAGTTGTCGTTGAAGAAGTGCTCCAAAACGTGCGGGTGGTCAAAAGTTTTGTGCGCGAAGATTATGAAATGGAGCGGTACGATAACGCAGTTCATAGAGCATTTCGTGCAGCGGTGAAAGTTTTGAGAATACGCTCCGCCTTTGGGCCGTTACTGGCATTCATGGCCTTTGGGGCGATTGCAGGCATCTTATGGTTTGGGGGGCGGGAAGTGTTAGATGGCCGTCTCACTGGCGGCGAACTTATCGCGTTTCTCATCTATGGCCTCACTATCGCGGGTAGCGTCGCGGCACTAGCCAGCCTGTATACCAACATACAAGAAGCACTTGGTGCAACACGGCGAGTGTTCCAGATTATTGATACCGAACCCGATGTACAAGACACCCCAACGGCAAAAACTATTCAACGGGCTGAAGGGCGAATCACTTTTGAACATGTATATTTCAGTTATGATGATAAGCAGGAAGTGCTACAGGACATCAATCTCGATATTGCCCCCGGAGAAATTTTAGCGCTGGTTGGTCCCAGTGGTGCAGGAAAAAGCACTATGTTCAACCTCATCCCACGTTTTTATGACCCAACTAGCGGGGTGATACGCCTAGATGGTATAGACCTGCGGGATTTGACACAGAAAAGTCTGCGCGAGCAAATCGGGCTTGTGCCACAGGAAACGCTGCTATTCGGTGGTACAATTTTGGAAAACATACGGTATGGACGTTTAGACGCTACCGAAGAAGAGATTATCGAAGCGGCGAAAGCAGCCAACGCGCATGAATTCATTGAAAGCTTGCCAGATGGTTATAACACTATCGTGGGAGAGCGCGGTGTGCGGCTCAGTGGGGGGCAGCGACAACGTGTTTCTATCGCACGCGCTATTTTGAAAGACCCTCGCATTCTATTGCTCGATGAAGCTACAAGCAGCCTTGATAGCGAAAGTGAGCAACTGGTACAGGACGCACTAACCCGCCTGATGCAAGGGCGGACAACGGTCATCATTGCTCACCGTCTAAGCACTATTCGTGTTGCTGACCGCATCGCTGTGCTGGATTTAGGCAAGCTGGTTGAACTAGGTACACATGATGAATTAATGGCACAAAACGGACTGTATGCTAAATTATATGAGATTCAGTTCCGCGAGGAGTCATTAATTTAAGGAGCGGCCATGGATGGACAAACCGTTCTTGTCACTGGTGCAACAGGATTTTTAGGCGGTGCATTAGTTCGCAGATTAGCTAAAGAAGGGGCGCGGGTTAAAGCGTTGGCTCGACGCCCCAATCGTGACCGCTATATACGCGACCTACCCAATGTAGACATTGTCATGGGCGATATTACAAATGCTGAACGCATGCGAGAAGTTGCGCAGGGCTGTGACTATGTATTCCATGTTGCTGCAGCGCTTGAAGGTCGTTTGGAGTTGCAAAAGCGGGTTAATGTTGACGGTACGCGAAATGTTGCACAGGCAGCAGCAGAAGCTAAAGTAAAACGGTTTGTCCATGTTAGTTCAATTGCAGTTTATGGCTATAAACATCGTGGCATCATTGATGAAACCACGCCCCTGAAACCTGGCCGTG
>DAOTWU010000153.1:0-4185 GCA_034435735.1 Anaerolineae bacterium
TATCGGCTCCATGTTATACAGTCTCCATCATCTCGCGCGGGTCAGTAACACAACCATTTACAGCGGTAGCAGCAGCCGTTAACGGGCTGGCAAGGAAAGTGCGCCCACCTTTACCCTGACGGCCTTCAAAGTTGCGGTTACTTGTACTAACAGCATATTGACCTGGCTGAAGCTGGTCACCGTTCATAGCGATACACATCGAGCAACCGGCCTCACGCCATTCTGCCCCTGCTTCTTTGAAGATGAGGTCTAGGCCTTCTTCTTCCGCCTGACGTTTCACCCGTTGTGAGCCAGGCACAACGAGCATGCGAACGCCTTCAGCCACCTTGCGTCCTTGAAGGAAACGAGCAGCCTCGCGCAAGTCGGAAATGCGGGAATTGGTACAACTGCCAAGGAAAACGACATCCACCTTTTTGCCTAACAACGGCTGGCCAGGTTGAAGCCCCATATATGTGAGCGCTTTTTCAAGTGCCATGCGTTTGCTGACATCGGGTTCTTCAGCAGGGTCTGGCACACGGGCGGTGATGGGCATTCCCATGCCGGGGTTCGTGCCATAAGTGATCATTGGCTCTAATGTATTTGCATCGAGCGTGACTTCGCTATCAAAAGTTGCACCTTCATCGGTGGGTAGTTGACGCCAAAATTCAAGCGCTTCTTCCCATGCTTCCCCTTTAGGGGCATATGGGCGACCAGCGATATATTCAAAAGTGGTTTCATCTGGCGCGACCATACCCGCACGGGCACCGCCTTCAATCGACATATTGCAGATGGTCATACGGCCTTCCATAGAAAGGCTGCGAATAGCCTCGCCCATATACTCAATAACATGGCCTGTACCACCACCAACGCCGATTTTCGCAATAATTGCCAGGATAATATCTTTAGCGGTTACACCAGGGCGCAAACGACCATCTACACGCACCGCCATTGTCTTAGGCTTGTTTTGAAGCAGGCACTGGGTTGCTAATACATGCGCCACTTCGCTTGTGCCAATACCAAAAGCCAATGCGCCAAATGCACCATGTGTGCTGGTGTGGCTATCACCACAAACAATGGTCATGCCCGGTTGGGTCAAGCCTTGTTCTGGCCCGATAACATGGACAATACCCTGATTTTCTGTACCAAGCGCATACATGGGAATATTGAAATCAGCACAGTTTTGAGTAAATGTTTCTAGCTGCTTACTAGCCTGCGCATCGAGAACAGGGATGATGCCATCGGCATTGCGCGGCGTAGTGGGTGTGCTGTGGTCCATTGTACCCAAAGTTTTATCAGGACGACGAACCTTCAGGCCACGTTCGCGCAGAACAGTAAAGGCTTGTGGTGATGTCACTTCGTGCACGAGATGCAGGTCAATATAGAGCACTGCTGGGGTATCTGCCGTTTGCGGCTTAACAACGTGATAATCCCAGACTTTTTCAAATAGGGTGCGTGAACGACCGTTATTGGTTGTAGACATATTCTCCCTCATCGTTGAATCGTATTCAAAGGGCAGCAAGCAACCTCACCGCCCTGTTCAAGTAAACTTAAGCACCGTTCTCACTCGTGCGAGATACGGCAACAGTAGCGGCATCGCCTTCAGGCTGTACACCACCTAACCCCATCACCGCAATCATGCGATTTAGGGCGGCAAGATAGGCTTTTACGCTGGCAACTACAATGTCGGTATCTGCACCATAGCCACCAAATGTGCGCCCATTTTTTTCAGGCGAGATGCGAACAGTCACTTCACCTAGTGCATCAATGCCTTCAGTGATGCTATGAACGCTATATTCAACCAGCACATTGGGCGCTTGAACGATGGCATCTACTGCACTATAGGAGGCATCTACTGGCCCTGTTCCCACAGCAGCATGGATGAATTCCTTGCCTTCAGCGTTACGTAACTTGACCGTGGCGGTTGGCATTCCCATTGTGCCGCAAGTCACCTGTATATCAGCCAGTTGGAAGAACTCTTTGGGGCCCTCGAACTCATCTTGCATCAATGCTTCTAAATCGGCATCGGTGACGGTTTTCTTGGCGTCTGCTAATGCTTTGAAGCGGGCAAAAACCTGATTGAGTTCGTTATCATTGATTTTGTAGCCCAACTCTTCCAAGCGAACGCGCAACGCATGGCGACCGCTATGCTTCCCCAGAACCAAACGGCTCTGAGAAAGGCCAACAGTTTCCGGTGTCATAATTTCATAGGTGCTGGCATTTTTGAGGACGCCATCCTGATGAATACCAGCTTCATGAGCAAAAGCATTCGCGCCGACCACAGCTTTGTTGGCTTGCACTTGCATACCTGTGTAATTGGAAACTAGCCGGCTAGTCTTCATAATTTCACGGGTATTGATGTTGGTGCGCAAGTTGTAAAACTGCGGGCGGGTATGAATGGCCATTACAACTTCTTCGAGGCTGGTATTGCCAGCACGCTCGCCGATGCCATTAATGGTCACTTCTACTTGTCGCGCCCCAGCGATGACGCCAGCTAGCGTATTGGCGGTTGCCAAGCCCAAATCGTTATGGCAATGCACCGACCAGATAACACCGGTGACGGGACCACCGCCAGGAGTTTCGGCGATAAGGTTGGCGATGGTTTCGCGCCATTCATCAGGCATAACATAGCCAACCGTATCAGGAATGTTGATTGTGGTTGCACCACATTCAATGGCTAGCGCACAAACTTCAATTAAGAAGTCGACATCAGTACGACCAGCATCCATTGGGCTAAATTCAACATCTTCGCACAGCTCCCGCGCCAGCGTCACAGATTGGCGGATGACATCAAGGGCTTGCTGGCGAGTGAGGCCGGTTTGATATTTCAGATGAATATCTGATGTACCCAAGAATGTATGAATACGTGGTTTAGCGGCATACTTAATGCCTTCCCAACATTTACGAATGTCATGCTCGACGGCGCGCGCCAAACCGCAAATGGTGGGGCCGTCTTCTGTGCCAACTTCTGCGGCAATCCGCTGAACAGCGGCTAAATCATCAGGTGAAGCAGCCGGAAAACCCGCTTCAATGACATCTACCCCTAAGCGCCCTAGCTGGCGAGCAATCTCTAGCTTTTCAGCGCTAGAGAGGGTGCAGCCGGGGCTTTGCTCGCCATCGCGCAGGGTTGTATCAAAGATGATGACTGTATTTTCGTCATAGGTACGTGTAACCATGGAAGGGAGTTCCTTTCATTCAATAAAGATTGGTCGGATAAAGTCTGAAACTTAAGGTCACTAAGGCCATCTTCTGACATATCAGACCACCCCCTTCCTGCACTCTACAACGCCGCTATCATCATCCATGTTAAGCCTCCTGGCGCACTCGTTTAGCATTCAGGAATGGCATCATCTGGCGCAATTCATCCCCAACCTGTTCAATCAGCAGGTCATGTTCGCGGGCACGGCGGGCGGCAAAGTTCGGGCGTCCATTTTTGTTCTCTTCAATCCATTCGCGGGCGAATGTACCATCTTGAATGCGCTGGAGGACACCAGCCATTTCCTCTTTCACAGCTTCTTCGAATTGGTCGCCCACAACATAACCACCATATTCAGCCGTGTTGCTAACGCTATACCACATATAGCTGAGGCCACCTTCATATAGCAGGTCTACAATGAGTTTTAACTCGTGGAGGCATTCAAAATAGGCAATTTCCGGTTGGTAACCCGCTTTAACCAATGTTTCGAAGCTAGCGCGAATGAGAGCAGTAACACCGCCACAGAGCACTACTTGCTCGCCAAACAAATCAGTTTCGGTTTCTTCCTTAAAAGTCGTTTCGATAACGCCAGCGCGTGTACAACCAATGCCGCGTGCGTAGGCCAAGGCCATTGCTTTGGCGTTGCCGGTTGCATCTTGGTATACGGCCACCAACCCTGGTGTTCCTGCGCCTTCAGTGAATACTTCGCGCACGCGATGGCCAGGAGATTTGGGTGCCACCATCGTTACATCCACATTATCTGGCGGCACAATTTGCTTAAAGTGGATGTTAAAACCATGCGCAAACATCAACATAGCGCCGGGCTTGAGATTTGGCCCAATATGCGCGTCATATACTTCAGCCTGCTTGGTGTCGGGAATAAGTACCATAACAACATCGGCGGCAGCAGTGGCATCTGCTACAGAACAGACTTCTAGGCCGTCGGCTTCAGCTTTAGCGCGGCTTTTGCTGCCTTCGTGCAAGCCAACAATTACATGAACGCCACTGTCATG
>DAOTWU010000154.1:0-3610 GCA_034435735.1 Anaerolineae bacterium
AAAGTTTCTTCACACCGTGCTTACGGTCGTTGAACGCAATCGTTACTAGTTCATCATCCTTATCAGGGCGGCTTTCAATTACTGTTCCCTCGCCAAACATCGGGTGGCGCACCCGCATATTGGGGCGGAACTTTGTCGTTGGCGCTTCTTGCTTATCCGACCCCGGAAAAGGTACGATTTTGCGGCGAATTTTCTTGCGCTCTGGGGGCACTTCTTCCTCGCGGGCTGTACCACGTGCTAAATCGCGTTTCAGCCGCCCCAATCCCAACGCAGAACCTGTCCTGCTGGCAACATCACCCCAACTCATCGGGCGTTCTATGTTGCCGTGGGCATTTTTGAGCAAGGATAAGGGAAAACCAGTAGTTAATTCTTGGGGAATATTCAATAAGAATGAAGAGGGGCGCGTTTCTCCTCCCCACGAGCGGCGAAAAGCATAAGTCAAATAAAGCCGCTCTTCGGCGCGGGTAACACCGACATAGAACAAGCGACGCTCTTCCTCCACGCCATCCGGCTCTTCAAAGGCACGGGAATGAGGCAAAAGCCCATCTTCTAAACCAGTCAGGAAAACAACGGGAAACTCTAGCCCCTTAGCGGCGTGCAATGTGAGCAAGGTGACGGCATCGGCATCATCGTCAAAGCGGTCAATATCTGCAACCAGTGCTTGTTCTGCTAAAAAGTCACTCAGCGTTAGTTCATCCTCGTCGAATTGGTGCAATAGTGCGCGTAACTCGCGGATGTTCTCGGTGCGGTCTAATGCTTGTTCTGGGGTATCGCTAATTTCGTGGAGATAGAGGTTATAACCAACATCTGCCATGATTTCATCGAGCAGCGCAACTAATTGCCCTGGCAACATGCGCAACCGCCACGCCGCCCATTGTTGGGCAAATTCGGTAAAAAGCTTCTTCGCCCGCCCGCTTAACGGGGTTTCGCCACCATGTGCTAAGGTTTCTAGTGCGGCTGTGTAATCAATATCGCTGGTTTCTACCCATGCCCGAAACTTGCTGAAAGTCTTTTCACCAATACCGCGCTTGGGTGTATTGATAATACGGGAGAGGCTAACCACATCATTCGGGTTATGCACCACGCGCAAATAAGCCACAAGGTCGCGGATTTCGCGCCGTTGGTAAAAGCCCACCGCCCCCACAAGCCGATAGGGGATGGCCTCTTGAATTAGAGCATCTTCTATCGCACGAGATTGGGCATTGGTGCGGTACATCACGGCAAAATCACGATACTGCCGCCCCTCTTTCGCGCGTAGCTCCTCGATAACTTCAGCGATAAATTTGCCCTCGTAGTTTTCGTTATAGCATTCGCTGATGATAATGCGCTCTCCCTGCCCGCGCCGAGTGAACAGGTTCTTCGGCGTGCGGTTGCGATTTTGGTTAATCACTGAGCGGGCAACATCGAGAATGGTTTGGGTAGAGCGGTAGTTTTCTTCTAGCAGAATAACGCGCGCATCGGGGAAATCTTCGCGGAAGCGCATGACATTGCGATAATCTGCGCCACGAAATGCGTAAATGGCTTGGTCTTCATCACCAACAACGAACACATTGTTTTGTGGTGCAGCAAAAAGGCGCACAAGTTCATATTGGGCGGTGTTAGTATCTTGAAATTCATCTACAAGAATGAAGGCATAGCGCTCTTGTAAACGCCGCCGCACCTCTTCACTTTCTCGCATGAGATACACCATGTTCATCAGCAAATCGCCAAAGTCCATGGCATTGCTAGCGCGCAAAAGTTGCTGGTAAGGCTCATAAACGCGGGCGACTATTTCGCTGGTGTAGTCACTGGGAATAAAATCTTCAGGGCGGATGAGTTCTGTTTTGGCGCTGGCGATAGCAGCAACAATCCCGCGCGGACTAATACGCTGGTTGTCAATGTTGAGGCGCGAAAGCACGCTCTTCACGGCGGCGATTTGGTCATCATTATCGTAAATAACAAAAGAGGGGGTATAAGGCGGGATGGCATCTGCTTCACGGCGCAATAAACGGGCGCAAGTGGCATGAAATGTGCCGAGTTGCACACCATAAAGACGCTCGCTAAGCAATTGCCCCGCGCGTTGGCGCATTTCTGCGGCAGCTTTGTTGGTGAATGTCACGCCCATAATGTGCTGTGGCCAAACGCCCATCTCGCGAATGAGGTAAGCCACGCGGTGAGTGAGCACGCGCGTTTTGCCGCTACCGGGACCAGCAAGAACCAGTATTGGCCCCTCGCCCGCCGTTACGGCCATGCGCTGTTGCTCGTTTAATCCCTGAATTAAATCACTCGCCATAAACGCCCTCTTTTACGTTCTAATGTTCTAGCGGCTATTGTAGCAGATTGTACGGCTAAAGCAGCCCTCGCCCTCTTCGCAACGTTTCCCAAATCGAACTCGCACCAGACTATAACCGCCTAAAACAGCGCGACTCTTCATATTCCCTGTACACTGAATTTAAGAGTATTACATGCGCAAGTTATTTTTAGAGGCACACCCTGATGACACGAAAAGCATGGTTTCGCCTACTGTTCCTCATTATGTTGTTGAGCGTTTTAGCGCTCTTCGCCTTACCAGCCCCTGCCCAACAAACAGGCACAACCTGTATTGCCTATCATACGGTGCGGTATGGTGAAAACCTGTTCCGCATTTCACTTAATTATGGCGTCTCGATGAATTTGGTGGCGGCGGTTAATGGCATCACCAACCCTGCCCGCATTTTCGCTGGTGATACGCTCTGTATTCCAGCAAGCGGCGCTACCAATTTTGTCATCCAGCCCACTGGCGCTACTACAGCTTCCGTCACTGTGGGCTTCGGCAATACGGGCAGCACCTTAACCACATCCACCACATCTAATAACGAGGCGGTCACGGAAAATTGGTGCTATCCCGGCCAGCCATGGGGCGATGGCCGTTGTAATGTCACTGATACGGCATTGCGCAATTATATGTGGGAATGCGGCTGGTATAACGCTCATAATATCCCCACTCTGCAATGTGGCACATTACAAGTTGACACAACGCAAGTTTATCGCGCGGGCTGTGATATTGTCGTCACAGCGCCTATATTGGCCGATGTCACCGATGCTATTGAACAACTTACAGCGGAAATTTTGGCGGATGGTAGTTGTGCGACACAAGACCCCTTGATTGTGCACCATAATCCGCCCTATCCAACGGCAACGCCGTAATGCTCCCCAAACAGTAGACCGAAAAACGCGGGTGAGGCCATGTGCCTCGCCCGTTGTGTTTTACATGATGATTACTTGGCGATTGGTTGACGGTAGTTGGGGCAAGAAAAGTGATGTGGGGCAAATCGTGATATGATGAATTTAATGAAGAGGTGTGGGAAAAGGTCTGTTTACATGAATCACCGAATAGCTAAACGCGCTTTATGTGGCGTGTATTTTTTGTTGATATTACTGCTTTCAACGATAAGTGTTGCGCAAAATGGGGTAGAAGTTTCTGGCACATTAACATCGGCACAGCCTCAATTGAGCTACACATTCACCGCCGACGCTGGCCAAACAGTCAGCGTGGAACTTACTGCCCTCACACCCAATATGGCACCATTTTTCTTTGTGAACGGTTCGGCGGGCAATCTCGTTCGGGCGGTTGGCAACCCAGAATTATTAG
>DAOTWU010000155.1:0-7817 GCA_034435735.1 Anaerolineae bacterium
TGGTGTCTATAGTTATATGCACATCAAATTGCTTGTAACTTCTTCTAACAAATTCGCGTATGCTTTAATAGCGCAATTTGTACTGTATCAATAGATGAAAGAGGGTACTTATGGCCACATTAGAGCGAACAGATGGGGCAGCTGGCGCTCAACAAATATCGGGTTACGCAACCGTCAGTAAGCGTTTTCACCTCTATTTTGCACTGCTGGGCTTCACCTTTGTATCTGGTATTTATTTAGATGGCTGGGCGCATAACCATGGGGTGGTGGATGATTCATTCTTCACCCCTTACCATGGCGTTATGTATAGCGCCTATCTTATCGTGTTTGCGTTGCTTGTGTTCACATTATGGCGCAATATTTCACGCGGCTATAGCTGGGCAAAAGCTTTGCCACGCGGTTACCAATTGGCGCTAGCTGGGGCGGTGCTCTTTGGCGTGGCTGGTTTTGGTGATATGCTCTGGCACGAAACTTTTGGCATTGAGGAAGATATGGAAGCCTTGCTCAGTCCAACACACCTTGCGCTGGGGGTAGGGGCATTTCTGATTGCGACTGCGCCACTACGCGCTTTCTGGCATAGCCGTGAAAAAGCGACTTTACGCAATATGTTGCCCGCGCTCATCGGCCTCACCGCAGGACTATCGATGGTGACGTTCTTCACCATGTATATTTCATGGGCGACATTCCCCTACATCCTCATTTTTGACCGCTTCAATGAGAACTTCATCAACGTTATCGGCTTACTTATGGCAGTCCTGCCCGTACTTATGACGCTTGGGTTTATCTTGTTCCTCCTGCGCCGTTGGCAATTGCCGTTTGGCGCACTCACCGTTGTCTTTGCGCTCAATACGGTGCTGACTGTTTGGCTACATTGGGAAGATTTCTCGACTGTGCCATTAACGGCCATAGCCATGCCTGTTGCGGGCATTGTTGGCGATATTTTACTGCGCTCCTCCAGAAGTGACGTGAAATTGTGGCTCTTCTCATTCGTTGTGCCATTCACATTCACGCTTGTTTATCTGATTGCACTACAAGTAAATGGTTCGGCGGCCTATGGGCAAGACTTGTGGTGGAAAATTCATATGTGGCTGGGTGCGCCCTTTGTTTCCGGTGTTGGAGGGTTGCTTTTGGGGTTATTGGCCTTTCCGCCACAGATACCGGATGACAGCCCCATTCAATAGCGAGTAAAACATCGAGGCGGCTCATCAGGCCGCCTCGTTTGTTTTTAAGAAGATGCCATACTCCGCGAGGGTTGGGTAGCATCTGCAGAGTAAGCTAGGGCGGGTTGTTTCTTTGTGCGTTTTGCGCCAATGCCAGCCAACTGCCAGCGTTCGGCATTGTAATAGGCTAATGGGAAGCGCTTAGGCCCTTGCCCATGTAAGGTGAAATCGGTCACTTCAAAGCCATGGCGGAACAGCAAGTCAAAAGTTTGCGGCTTCAAACGGCTAGTTAACGGTAGAATATGCGCGATTGGCTCAAGGTCTTCAGGTTTTAGTGCACGTTTTGCCGCATCTTTGCGTACGGCTTGACTTTGCTGTTTGAGCAACATATCTGGCATATTGCCATAGCGGATATAGCGCCCGCGTGTATTGTCAAAAGGCGGCTTGGTGCTGTTACCGCGCTCAATATAATCTTCAACAATTTGTTGCCGCAACATTTGCGCTTGGTACATGTTGATGGTCAGCGCATGCCACGAAAACGGGCGGAAGTTTTTAATAGGGATGGGCTTCGCTGCATCGCTCACTAAGAGGAAATCGACATCTACTTTCAACCCGCGCTTGAGGTTATAAATTGCTTCAATACCCAAGTTGTCGTAAAGCGATCCATCCCATAAATGGATGCTGGTAAAAGGCGGTTTAACACTGGCAGGGCGCCCATCTTGGTATCGATACCAGTGATGGGCTTCTGCTTCAATGACCAAAGGGCCTATCAAGTACGGCACAGCAGAGGATGCTGCAACCGCCGCCGCGACGCTGATTTTGGGATAGGGCGATTGGTTGCCATAACAATCAATCATGCGCCGCCGTTCAAATTGCCACAAATTCCCCGTTTCGTATTGGGTTGCATTGATAATCCAACGCGGAGATGCGGGCAAATCTTGAAGGCTGCCTTTAACCCCCCAAACAGTCTCTAAGAAATGAGCAAAATCATCCGCGCTATGCTCGAAACGCATCAAAACCGAGCGAATTTTGCGCGCCAGCAAATTGCGCCGCAAACTATGCTCTGTCAAAGCATGGCGACAATAGGGGATGACTTTATAAATTAAATCTTCCCGCGTGGGCCAGCGGTTATCATTAGCGGCATATATCAACGCTGTTGCCAAGCTGCCGCCGGAAACGGTTGATAAGACCGCAATCTGCTCTAATAAATGGTCTTCCGCTAGGCGTGCCAGCACCCCTAAATGAAAAGCTGCGGCACGAATACCACCACCGGAAAGTGTTAAGCCGATACGCATGTACCCTTCCCCAATCTCTAATGCACGCTAGGGTATTTGCAGGGCTTCGTTGTTAGCAGTAATGTTTATTAACAAAGCAAGCGCATAAAATTAAACAATTTGTAAATCATTTTAATACAGTTTGAAAAATTTTACAACTTTTCCCAGCCTCAAAATGAAAGAATTTGTTAATTTAGTGTGAAATTAATGTATACTAATAGAATGGTCTTGTTTGCTATCGAGAACAATGAACTAATATTGGCTATAGCTGGGGAAAGGCTGGTATGGTGTAATGGCTTACTTACATGAAATTCCTTATGATGCGAGCCAGTTTCCTGTATTGGGAAGGGCTGATTTGGCTCATGCGACAATGCGGCAACAGGTTGGCCGTTTGTCGAAGGTATTGGCTGATTACGTTCACGACACATTTCCCTTATCCCGCGAGGGGGATGCTTTGTGTGTGGTTATTTTGCGGGGCGGGCTTTTGCTTTACCCAGCGTTTTTCACCAGATTTCTCAATATGAATTTTGCTTTAGTTGATGTGAAGCAAGCTGCAGACAATCGAGTGATTAACTATGACGCTTGGCCAAAGCGTGATACATACCGCCTAGCCATTTACTTAGATACGATTATTGGAACAGGCAAAACTATTCAAACTGTTCATGGTGTTGTTGAGAGCCGTTATAAGATTGATGAAGTGCTGGTTTGCTCGCTTATTTCATCTCGACAGGGAACGGCTAAGCTGAAGCAATTGGACTTAACACTTTGTGGCTTTTCGCTACATGAAGATATAGACGATGGGGGATTGTTTTTCCAGATTTAGGTGAAAATGATGCTGGGGATTTATTTTCTAACGGCTCAATCACATCCAATTCGCTGGCACAGCGCTAAGGCAAAAGGTAAGCGCCCCGAAATGTGTGGGGCGCTTAACCGCGATAAACTGGAGATACCAGGAATTTACTCTGTGGTTGGTTCTTCTTCAGTGGCTTCCGCAGCTTCTTCCTCTTCTTCGCTCTCCTGCCAAACCTTATTGGCAATATCGGTGAAGAGTTGCCCTTCCAAGTGGTCAATCTCATGTTGAAAGACGCGCGCAAGCCAGCCTTTGGCCTTTACTCGTAGTGGCTTGCCATGGCGGTCTTGCCCCGTAACAACAACCATCTCATGGCGATCAACGAGCCCAAAGTAGCCGGGAAGTGATAGACACCCTTCAACGCCCTCAACCATTTCCTTACTGGTTTTGATAATTTTGGGGTTGGCGACGACATACATCGCCCCGGCATCTTCGCCATAGTTCTCTGGGTCATCGGGGAGATGTACAACAATAACCCGTTTACTCACAGCCACCTGTGGCGCAGCCAAACCGACACCATGAGCAGCATGCATAGTTTCAATCATGTCATCAACTAAGGTTTGGAATTTTGGTCCAAAGTCCATCACCTTAATCGCTTTTTTACGCAGGATAGGGTTTTCTGGCCCAATAATTTCAAGAATGCTCATAACGCTTTTCAATCTCTCGCTGACGTTTGCTCTATTGTATTGATTTCTCGGCGTAAATCATAGACACAACCGCATTTTGACACCAGAAAAGATATATGTGAAAATGAGAACAATATATGGGTGAGGTGCACGATGTTTCATGATGAATTTGAGGCAAATCCATTTGAAGAGGCCATTCGCGACGCTATCAATGGCGGAGATATGTCCGGCCATCCTTTGCAAGGCCAGCCATTAAGCTTAGATAATAACCCCTATATCCCAGAGGATTCCCGCATGGCCTATAAAATCCTTAAGGATAACCAACTTGCTCCCGATTGGATTATTGAGGGGCAATCATTAGATAAACTAAAAACACGTATCCATAGAGAGTTACGTGCTTCGGTTAAATATTATCGCGGATTGCTTGCTGATGCTCAACGTGCTGCGGAAGATAGTCGCCAACCATTACAACGCAAGGCAGAGGCAACATGGCAACATGCCCGTAGAAGAATCTGCGAACTACTAGAGCAATATAACCGCCGTGTCTTAACTTATAACCTCAAAGTGCCTGCTGCTATTGGCCAACGCCCGCTACTCAATGCGGATGCCCTTATTGAGCAGGCATTACGCGCATAAACTACACTTCTTGAATGGGGTTATCGCTATCGTCGTCATCGTTTTCATTTTTGCGCTTGTTGCCATCTTCTAACCCTTTGCGGAAGTTCGCCACGGCTTGGCCTAATTCGCCACCAATGCGGGAAACGCGCCCAACCCCAAAGAGCAACAAGACAATAATGAGGATGATGATTAGCTCTGTGCCACCTAAATTCATATCAGTTCTCCTACGTTACATGGTTACTTCTATGCCAAATACGGCGATGAAGATAAGTGCAATCATCAACAATGCTATGGTTATCGGGTCTACACTAGACAAATCGCTCATTGATGGTTGCTCCTACTTAATTTAAGTAGATGGTATATTGATTATAGCACCTCAATATGGGGAAGTCATTGGTTTCTCGTGATAGAGCATTAGAATCTCGTATAGAGCCTCTTCCTCCGTTGTCGCATTCGGCAGGCCATGCTAAACTCATTTCATCAGGAGGATAGTCCCTTGCCAGAACAAGCGTTATATCTCAAATATCGCCCACAGCGCTTCGAAGATGTGATTGGTCAGGAGCACATCACCCGTACATTACGCAATTCACTGCGTGCTGGGCGGGTGCGCCATGCTTATCTATTTAGTGGCCCACGTGGCACCGGCAAAACAACCACCGCGCGTCTATTGGCCAAAGCGGTGAACTGTGAACATGAAGATGCTGACCGCCGCCCCTGTAATGAATGTGGGCATTGTATTGCCGTCAATGAAGGCCGCTTTTTAGATCTTATCGAGATTGATGCAGCCACCCACACTGGGGTTGATGATGTGCGTGACTTGCGCGATAAAATCGCTTTTGCTCCCGGTGAGGGGCGCTATAAAATTTACATTATTGACGAAGTGCACCGTTTTAGCGGTAGCGCTTTCGATGCGTTATTGAAAACACTTGAAGAGCCGCCAGAACATGCGATTTTTGTTTTGGCGACTACAGAAATTGATAAAGTGCCATCCACGATTAAGAGCCGTTGTCTTCAATTTGAGTTTCGCCGTGTCTCCTTGCAACAGGTGACCGATAGATTAGAGACCATTACCCAAGCAGAAGGCTTGAACATTGAGCGAGCAGCATTAGAGCTTATTGCGCGGCAGGGCACGGGGAGTGTGCGCGATAGTATTAGTTTGCTAGACCAAATTGTTGTAGACCCTGCCGAAGCCGTAACCCTTGATATGGTTGAGCGTATTTTGGGCACTGCTAGCTCCCAAGCAGTGCGGGATATTGTTGATGCGCTCATTGCGGGTGATGCAGCTCATGGCCTACATGTGATTAATATGGCTGTGGATTCTGGCAGCGATCCGCGCCAGTTGGCACGGCAAGTAGCCGAGCACCTACGTAATATATTGGTGGTGCAGACGGCCAGCGTTGACCTTGTCGATGCTTCTGGCGAAGACCGTCATATGTATGACGAACAAGCGCGCCATATTTCACGCGGGCGGTTGTTGCGTGCATTGCGCAGCTTCAATGAAGCTATTACCGACACGCGCAGCGGCTGGCAACCTCAATTAGCTCTAGAGTTGGCGTTCATTGAGAGCACAAAAGAGGATGAGCCGGTATATGTTGCTACCCCAGTCGTTGTTGCTCAACCTGCACAGCAGCAGAAAACCGCTAACCCGACGGCGCTTCCACAAGAAGAGCCTGAGCCTGTTCGCACTGGCGAACCGCCCATTATCCCCATAGAGCAAATACGGGCGCGTTGGATAGAAGTGCAAAAGCTAGTTTATAAATACAACAAAAACTTGCCCGCGTTATTGGAACACGCCTCGCTTCAATATGTAGATGGCAATTTGTGTGTTCTCGGCGTGAGAAATCGCATTTTTCTAGATAAGCTTTCTAGCCCAGAGCGTGTGCGTGTTTTAGAGTTTGCACTTTCAACAATCTTTGAGAAGAAAATCCGTGTATCGATAAGCTTGATACAGCAAGATACCAATCCCCAGCCGCAAAGTGATAAGATTGATGACCCGTTATTGCAAGCGGGCTTGGAACTTGGCGGTAAGTTAAAAGACCCTGAAGATGATGATCATTGATACTAAGTTGGCGAGAGTTTAGAGGAGTGAAACTTCATGAGTAAACGTAAAAAAGGTATGGGTGGTGGTTTGCCCGGCGGACTTGGCGGCCTGATGAACCAAATGCAAAAGATGCAACAAGACATGGAAGAAGCCCGCGCCGCATTAGAAAATGAAACCGTTGAGGTGAGTGTTGGCGGTGGCGCTATCACCATTGTTATCACTGGTCACCAGCGCGTGCAATCAATCACCATTAATCCTGAACTCATTGATACTGAAGATGAAGAATGGGTGACTGATTTGCAAGATTTGTTGCTCGCAGCCGTTAACCAAGCAATTGAACGTAGCCAAACCATGGCTGCTGAACGCATGGAATCTATTACCGGTGGTCTGGATTTGGGTTCGCTTGGTGGCATGCTGGGCATGTAAGCCATTTTCTGTATCGCATATTATGCCCGGATAGAGCGTGTGCTTTGTCCGGGCTTCTATTCATAGGATGATGTATGAGTAAAGCAATACCCGAGCCTGTAACGCGCCTCATTGATGCTTTCTCTCGCTTGCCCGGTGTTGGCCCTAAAACTGCCGCCCGCCTCACATTTTATCTGTTACGTGCACCAGATGAACAATCACTCCAATTGGCTGAAGCACTACAAAAACTGAAGAGTGAGACGCAATTTTGCTCTGTGTGTGGCAACATCACTGTTCATGACCCATGCGAAATTTGTGCAGATGGCCAGCGTGACCAGCGCACAATATGTGTAGTTGAAGAGCCGCTCGATGTGCTAGCTATTGAACGTACTGGTAGTTTCACTGGTGTTTATCATGTGCTCCATGGCGTTATCTCTCCAGTGAATGGGGTAGGTCCAGATGACTTGCGCATTAAAGAGTTGGTGTCGCGGGTGGATAATGGCGAAATTTTAGAGGTCATTATTGCGACGAACCCCGGTTTAGAAGGCGATGCAACAGCTATGTATATTCAACGTCTTCTAGTAGATAAGGGCGTTAAGATTACCCGTTTGGCACGCGGTTTGCCTGTTGGGGGAGACCTGGAATATGTTGATGCTGTCACGCTATCCCGTGCTTTGCAAGGACGCAGTGAGCTTTGAATTGAAAAGATTGAAATAAGTTTGAATAAAAGCCTTGACTTGGGGCGATGAAACTGCTATAGTTTCGCGCGCTCAAGGAGATTAACAAACGGTCAAAGAGAGGCCGGGCGGGACTGCTGAGGGAGACGCCTCAGTAAGCCGAACA
>DAOTWU010000156.1:0-2479 GCA_034435735.1 Anaerolineae bacterium
TTACGCGCTTTCCTGCGGCGCATTCTCGCTCTTGCCGCTGTTTCTGGTATAGCTGGCGGTGGCGGAGGCATAAATGCCTCTTTGCGATAAATAGGCACGTCATGTGGTTCTGTTGTTGCGCTATTGGGTGTAGGTTCTGGTACAGCGCCAGTTTTGAGCGTTTCTAATTCATGTGATGAAGCGTTATGATCATCTTTTTCGGCGTGTACACGTGGATTAGGAACAGTTGGCTCATTCAAGTTATAATCATCATCGTGTATCATAGCGGTTGCTTTGTTTGTTTTATCCTAAAATTCAGTATAGGCAGGGTATAATGCAGCGTCAATGGCGTTTAATATACGATAAACCGGCGATTGGCGCTATCAACATGGCAGTTGATGAAGCGATTTTATGGTCGGTTTCTGAAGGTTTGACACCCCCAACATTGCGTTTATACGCATGGAACCCTGCGTGTTTATCATTAGGATATGCCCAACGTATAGCTGATGTAGATTTGCACCGTGTAGAGCAATTAGGTTGGCACGTTGTACGGCGGCCTACTGGGGGGCGGGCGATATTGCATACCGATGAACTGACGTATAGCATCGCTGTTCCACTTGGTCATCCACTAGCTGCCGGCAGTGTTGTGGATAGTTATCGTCGAATCAGTCGTGCACTCTTAGCCGCTTTACAAAAACTAGGCGTTAGCCCACAGGCTGATAAACGCACTGATAATCATAAAGCTGCTGTTGGGCCTGTTTGCTTCGAAGTTCCCTCACATTATGAAATCACAGTGAATGGCCGCAAATTGATTGGTAGCGCGCAGGTGCGACGGCGCGCCGGCATTTTGCAACACGGCACATTGCCCTTATATGGTGATATTTCACGCATTTGCGAGGTGCTTGTTTTTGAGGATGAACTTGCCCGTGAAAACGCTAAATCGCAAGTCCTTCAAAGGGCAACAACTTTAGAGGCAGCGATAGGGGACATTTTATCGTGGGATGAAGTTGCACAAGCTGTTATTCAAGGATTTAGCCAGACATTTGATATTGAGTTTCAAAAAGATGCTTTAATACCGGAAGAGCAAAAGCAAGCTGAGCATTATTTACAGACGATGTATGGTGCAGAATCTTGGACGCACCGTCGATAGTCTATGATTAAGTAAGAGTGAAAGGTGCTGCTGATGTCCGATTTACGTCAGATGCCATTATTCCCAAACCAGCCTTCTTCACCAGAAGAAATTAACCGCCATACACCTTTGGGCGCGACTTTTGAGTTATTTGCTCAGTATCTTATTAAAGAGGGGAAATCGGAACATACAGTAAAAGCTTTTATTGCTGATTTGAAGTTGTTGGCGACGTATGCGCAGGAAGATACCCCCATTGGCCACTTCACAACAACCGGCCTCAACCAATTTTTACATTGGCTGGAATTTGAGCGTGGAGTTCCCTGTAGTCGAAAATCTTATGCCAGACGTGTGACGACCTTAAAAGTTTTTTTCAAATGGTTGCGCGGTATTGGCTCTATTCCTGATGACCCCGCAGCACCAGTCTTACAACGTTCTGGACCAGCGCCACTATCTCATGTTTTATCACCAGAGCAAGTGCATGCTGCTCGTCGTTTTGCTAGCGGTATGAAACGAGGTGATGAGATTGATTACCGTCCAGAAATGCTTTTTATGTTGTTATTAGAGACAGGTATCAAAAAAAGCGAGGCAATGCGCCTAACATATAGTGACATTGACCGTTTGAATCCAGAGCGCCCCAAAATTGTTGTCCGCCATAAAGTTCGCAATGTGTATAAAGAGCGCATTATTGATGTAAGTCGAGAGTGGGTAGAACTTTTGGATTTGTATTGGCGGCAATACCATCCCAAAGACACAATCTTTACCTGTACAGCTCGTAATTTGGAATACATCCTAACCGATATTGGAGAAGGCGCGGAAATCCCCTTCAAACTCTCATTTGAAGTGATGCGTTGGACGTGCGGTGTACGCGATTATCTGGCGGGCATGGATGAAGAAGCCATTCGTGAAAAACTGGGGTTAAGTGAGGCTAGCTGGTATGAGACGGGGCGTAAAATTAAAATTCTAGCGTCCCAAATCCAATCAGAAAACTAAAAGACGCGCAATAACAAGCCTTTTAGATATGCGCCTTCCGGAAAGGTAAGTGCAACCGGATGGTCTGGCGAAGGCCCTAGATGGCGGATAATTTGTGCTTGTCGACCACTATCTACAAGTGCGCCAAATACAATTTTCTGGAACAAATCTGGCGATATAGCGCCTGAACAAGAAAAGGTGAGTAGAAAACCTTGTGGGCGAACAAGGCGCAGCGCATACATATTCAAATCTTTATAACCACGGGCTGCTGCATCAATTTGCCGTTTATTGTGAGCGAATTTCGGCGGGTCTAGAATAACAACATCATATAGCTCACCATTTTCGGCCTGGTCTCGCAGGAAGTCGAAAACATCTGCTTGGATAAAATCAACTCGTTCTTCT
>DAOTWU010000157.1:0-3469 GCA_034435735.1 Anaerolineae bacterium
GCCTTATATGGCACATCCGCTAATCCCCAAGCTGCCATTCAAGCCATATCGGCGCGCTATCCTCAAGCTGTTATTGTGCTAACCCTCGGTAGTGAAGGGGCAATCGCCAAGCATCAAAGCGAAATGCTCACGCAATCGAGCTTCCCCATAGAAGAAGTGGGGCGCTTAGGTGGGGGCGATGCTTTTGTCGCTGGTTTCCTTTATGCCTATCTCACTTATAGCGATATAGCGAAAGCCTTACGTTGGGGGGCGGCCACCGCAGCCTATAAATACAGCATTAAAGGCGACATGCCCTTGATTGACCGCGATAATATCGAGCAACTTGTCAATAATAATACACACAACTCTTTGCTACGATAATCGCTTTTCCAGAGGTAGAGCATAGGTTTCTTCCTTATATATAGGGATGATTAACGCCCGCCTGTTGGGGGTAGGGGGCCGCCGCGCCCCCATTTCTCACCCTAAAACCCGTGCTAGCCCCTTTTGCCCACAGCTAGTTATAATGAAGGTGTGTTATTCAAGCGAAAAGTATTTAGAGGCATTGCATGAAACTGACGTTTTTAGGTGGCGCGGACGAGGTCGGCGCGAGTTGTACGCTCGTAGAAATTGGCGGCAAGACTATCCTCATCGATGCTGGCATCCGCATCTCTCCCCGCACCAATCGTGGCATCCGTAATGACCAGCTTCCCGATTTGTACCCCATCAGCGAGGCGGGTGGCCCAGACTTCATCCTAGTCACCCACGCCCACACAGACCATACGGGCGCGCTGCCGCTGGTGTTAGAGCAGTACCCCGATGTGCCGGTGATGGGCACACGGCCCACCATTGCCCTAACGCGCATTCTACAAGTGGACGCCCAGCACATTATGAAGAGCCGCCAAGAGCAAGAGGGTGAATTGCCCATCTTTGACGAGGTGGCTTCACAGCGCTTGCTCGATGCTTTCCAAACGGTGGAATTCAACCAGCCCATTTACCTCGGCGATGGCGTACAGGTGACCTACTATCCCAGCGGCCATATTGCTGGCGCGGCCATGCTGCTGTTCGAGAGTGAAGAGGGCGTATTAGTCATGTCTGGTGACCTGTCATTGAGTGACCAGCGGGCGGTGGTACAGCCAACTTTGCCCAATGTGAAGGCCGATGCGCTGGTATTAGAGAGCACCTATGGCGGCAAGATGCACGCCAACCGCGTCGCCGAAGAGAAACGCCTCATCACCACACTGCAACGGGTGATAGAGCGGGGCGGCAAGGTGCTCATCCCCGCCTTTGCCTTGGGGCGCTCTCAAGAGATTATCCAGATTATTCTGGCCTACCGTGACCAATTCGACGCGCCAGTGTATGTCGATGGCATGGTGCGCTCCGTTTGTGATGCTTACGCCACATTTGCCGACTTGCTACCCGCGCGCACGGTCAAAATGGCTGGCGAGCAGCATCTGTTTTTCCGTGAGAAAGTGCGCCCGGTGCGCAGCGCCAAAATGCGCGAGGAAATCGCCCGCAGTAGCGAGCCGCTTGTTGTTGTGGCTAGCAGCGGCATGATGACGGGCGGCGCGTCGGTGGTCTATGCTCGCCACTTCGCCCCAGACCCGCGCAACGCCATCTTGCTCACTGGCTATCAGGACGAGGAATCGCCAGGACGTGCGATGCAGCGCCTCATCAAAGAGCGGCAGGCGGGCGACTTCGCCACGATTAAACTTGAGGGCAAGCCGGTGACGGTTAACTGTGAGGTAGACACGTATTCGCTCTCTGCCCATGCTGACGAAAGCGAATTAATCTCAATTGCCGATGCGCTGGGCGCAGAGGAAATTATGCTGGTGCATGGCGACCCATCAGCGCGCCATAGCCTTGGCGCAGGGTTACGTCAGCGGGGCAAACGGGTGATATTGCCGCAAATCAGCAGCGCCCACGAATTCACTTTTGCCAAACGTCCGTGGGCGTTGGGGCGGGTGAAGGCTGGACAGGAAACACGTCCCTTTGACCCCAAAACGCTGTGGGAGCGATTGCAGGAAGAAGCGCAGGGCGGCCAATTTTTCAGCGCCAAAGAGCTGGCGCAAATGTGGTGGGGCGATGCCAACCGCGCGGCAGAGGTGCAGACCATCCTCACGAATGACCGCCTTTATTTCGCCCCTGATTGGCGCAAGAAAGACACGTTCAAAGTGCGCACAGCGGACGATATGCAGCGGGTGTTGCGCCGCCGCCAAATTATGATGGTGCATCCCGATATCGTCGGCAAGTTGATTGTCATGAAAAACAAGCACGGTCAACCCCGTTTGGCCGTGGTGCGCGCCGCTGGCGAAACTGATTTTGAGGCCGAAGTGCACGGCCAACGCGGCACAAAACATCCCGCCGACGCCTTGCTGTGGGTGATTGGCGAATGGCAGGGCTATAGCGATGATGGTGAAGAAGCGGGCGGCAGCACACGCGCCCAATTGGCAAAAATGACCAAGACGGCCAAAGCCTTGCGCGAGGTGCTACTGCCGTTTGATGAGCGGCAAAAACTGGTTGAGGCCGCCCAGCCTATCAACCCAGAAACGCTATTGCCGCCAACCCTGCCAGAGGGCGTGAGCCGAGAGCTGGCACTGGTGGCGATTGTCATGGCGCTGGGCTATGGCGGCGCGACATTAGAGCCAGAGGGCATCTTGCCCTTGGCCGCCACCGAAAGCGGCGCGCTAGAGCAAAATGCCGCGCGTGAACTGGCGCTGAAGCTCATTCCAGCAGAAGCGCGGCTGCGCAAGGTGGGGATGGATGTGCCGCGCCGTATCATGACGCTGCAATTCGATTTCCCCGATATAGCCGCGCAGAATTACGCCGAGCAAATCGAGCAGTTGGCCGAGCGCAGTGGCTGGGAAGTGCAAGTGAAGCCAGGCGCAAACCAGCAGGCGCTGGCCGATGTGCTGTATGAGCTGCTGCCACAAGGCGCGCAAGTGGTCAAAGGGCCATCATTCTATCTGGCGCAGGGCGAGGTGCAGGTGCAGGTTGAGGGCGTTCCCGACCCGCAGGCGCTCGTTGATGCTTACCAGCAAGCGACGGGCTTCCGTTTGGTGTTGGCAGGATATAACGATGGTGAAGCACAACCCGCGCCCGCTGCGCCACCGTCACCAGCGAAGCAAAATCAAAATGGCGACCGCATGGAGATTAATGCGGCTTATGGCGTTATCCGCACGACGCTAGAGCCGCTTGGCCTGTATAAAGCGGGGCTGAAGGGCGATGCGATTGTTCTATCGTTCATCTCGCCACAAGTGGGCGAGCGCCATACCGAGACCATCCGCCAGCTATCGGAAGCGACGGGCTATCCGTTGCATGTGCACCCGCACCCCAACCAGCAGATGATTTTGCAAACGGCCAAACGCCTTTTGGCTGAGGCGGGCTGGGATGTGCGTAAGGGGCCGGGTATTCATATGGACCGCGCCGAAGTCTCGGTGACGCTGCATGAGCCGCCCGATGAGGCCGAAGCCGAAGCGCTCAGCGCTGCGCT
>DAOTWU010000158.1:0-10908 GCA_034435735.1 Anaerolineae bacterium
AGAAGCAGCACGCGCTAATGGCGAACGCTGGAAACTGCTGGCAGAAGCTACGCCAGAAGGGGGCAAAGTTCGGCCAGTGCGTGTGCCACAGAATGACCCGCTGGCGACAGTGCAAGGGGCGACAAACGCCATCACCTACACCAGCGATTTATTAGGTCATGTGACACTGGTAGGGCCAGGCGCAGGCCGCAAAGAAACCGGCGCCGCATTGTTAGATGATTTATTGGCCATTCAGCGCTATGGGGGATAAGCGGCTTGGCTAATCTAGATAAGCATTCAAGAACGACCGAGGTACATCATGGCTAAAGCACGGGTTTTAGTTGTAGAAGACGATACACACTTACTTGGTGGTATTCGTGATATTTTGGAAATGTATGATTACTCCGTTGTCACTGCTGAAAATGGGGTAGAAGCCTTGCAACTATTGCAGGAGCATCCACAACAGCCTGATATTATCGTCTCTGACATTATGATGCCGGAGATGGACGGCTTCCAATTTTTACAAGAAGTGCGAAAAGTTGAAGACTGGGTCACCATTCCCTTCATATTTTTAACAGCAAAGGGCGAGCGTGGCGATATTCTGCGCGGGCGCAAGCTGGGCGTTGATGTTTATTTGACCAAGCCCTTTGACCCTGAAGATTTGTTAGTAGCAGTGCGGGCACGGCTAGAGCGTAAAGAGCAATTCGAAAAAGCGAAATCCCGCGAGATTGAAGAGATTAAGCAAGATATTCTCTCGGTGCTCAATCATGAATTCCGCACCCCCTTAACGCTCATTGTGGCCTATGCCGATATGGTCAAAGAATACGAGCAAACGCAAATCTCTGATAGTGAGTTGGGCAGTTTCATCCGTGGGGTGAGCGCAGGCGCAAATCGCTTGCGGCGGCTGGTGGAAAACTTCATTTTGCTGGTTGAACTCGATAGCGGCGAAATGCAGCAAAATTTCTCCTGGCGCAAGCGCGGGGTGAATATCCTCGATGTTATTGAAGCCGCTAAACAACAGGTGTTCGAAGAGTCTTCTGTTGTGCAGGACTATGCAGCGGAAGGTGTGGCCTATACCTGTGAGCTAGAAGTTGTTGAGCCACTCCCTATGATTGAAGCGGATAGGGAATACCTCACGGTTGCGATTCGTGAATTGCTTCATAACGCCGTAAAATTCTCCCAAGCTGACCACCCTATTGAACTTGGTGTGCGGGCAGATGATAGCGCGTTATATATTTGGGTCAGTGACCATGGGCGGGGCATTCCACAAGAACATCTTGATAAAATTTGGCAGCGCTTCTACCAAGTTGACCGTAAATATCACGAAGACCAGGGTGGCGGCGTTGGCTTAACTATTGCCAAAGGCGTGGTGGAAATGCACGGCGGCAATATCTATGTGGAGAGTATAGAGGGCGAAGGCAGCACCTTCACCATTCAATTGCCCTTACCATCTGAGAATTAAGCGCAACTTAGGCTATATAATAACGTACAAGGGATAGGCGCATGTATCAGCCTATCCCTGAAAACATGCTATACTGGTCTATAAATTCAAAATAATGCCAGCGCATTAAAGGAGCCCCAAAATGGCATCATTACTAGAGAAAATTCAAACCTTGATTAGCGCAAATTTACATGCTTTAGTAGACCGCGCATTAGAAGCCAATTCGCTGAAGGTCTTCGATGAGTATATCCGCCAAATTGAAAGCAACTTAGAGGCGTTAGAAGACTCTGCCGCGACAGTTGGCGGAACGGTCAAAACGCTGCGCCGCAAGTACGAGGAATTTGCTGCTGCAGCGGAGAAGCTAGACCGTGACATCGATACGCTGATTCTCAAGGGCAAGGACGACCTCGCCGCGGCTGCACAGGCGGAACTCAATACTAAGCAAGAATTGGCGCAAGAATATTATGAGCAGTGGCAAACGCAGGAAGAGCAATACCAGCAGATGTTGACCATGCGCCGCAAGCTGGAAGCCCGCCTCACATCTATTAAACAAGAACGTGAGCAGTTGCGTGCCCTCTTAGAACTTGCTGAGGCGAAGCAAGTTGCCCGTAAGACAATTAAGAGCCTGAATGACCTCTCGGCTGCGGGTGATGACGAAGTGACCGCGATGGCGGAAGCGATTCGGGCACGGATTGACCAGGAAGACGCGCGCCTAGAAATGGCATCCCAGAGCTTGAGCGATCAAATTGATGAAGTTGTCGGAGGCGATGAAATCGACCGTCAACTAGAAGAACGGCGTCGCCGCTTATTGAGTGCAGCGAGCGATGAGGGCGCAAGCAGCCAGGAATCACAGAGCTAAATGCATATTCTGGGGATGGGCGCACTTTCCCCCATCCCCAACCTCATCCCCCTATGAGTGACTTGCCTATTAAAATCAAACGGCAAAACCGCCGCAGTTTAATGATGCGACGTACACATCATGCGATTGAGGTTTTTATCCCCCATTGGCTGAACCCCAACAGCCGCATTGTGCGCCGCTTCATTGAAGATGGCATGACCAAACTAGAGCATCTTCCCCCACCACCCCAACACGACATCCTCACCCCAGAAAGCGACATCCGTGCGATGGTGCAGCGTTGGGCAGCGGTGATGAGCCTCTCTCCCAAGCGTATCACCCTGCGAAACATGACACGCAAATGGGGGTCTTGCTCTAGTAAAGACAACATCACGCTCAACAAAGCGCTGCAATATGTGCCGCCGCATTTGGTGGAATATGTGGTTGTGCACGAATTGGTGCACATGCTAGTTTTCAATCATGGCCCACAATTCCGCGAGGTTATGAGCCACTACATGCCCGACTGGCAGGAGAGAGAGCAGGCACTACAGCAAATTCGGTTATAGTCAGTCGAAGCGGTGAACGGGAAAAGAAGATTTAACGTTCAAGCGGGTTGCGGGCGCGGCCAATGATTGGCAATCTCAAGCGAGCATCGTCGCTGATCTCTTCTAACGGCCTAATTTGTATTTTCCCCAGAATAGGCAGCCATACCTGAAATGTCGTGCCTTTTCCCGGTTCACTTTCCACATTGATACGCCCTTTGTGCACTTCAACAATCCATTGCGCAATAGATAAACCCAGCCCTGCCCCATCACGGCGTCCGCTATGGGTGCGGCTAGAATCTACTTGATAGAAGCGGTCAAAAATGCGCTCCTGCTCTTCTTTCGTCATGCCGATACCAGTATCGCGGATAGCAATTTCTGCCCAACCACCGCGCGGGCGCAACGCAATACCAACCGTACCCCCGTCTGGTGTGAACTTAATCGCGTTGCTGATTAAATTCAGCATAAGTTGCTTAATACGGTCGGCATTACCTTGTATACGCAATGGCTCAAATTCATCGAGGACAACGCTCAAGTCACGATCTTTAGCCAGCACTTGGGCTTCCTGAAAGACTTCCAACACCACTGTATCTAAATCCAATGGATACAGGTCAACAGATATTTCGCCATAATCCGCCCGCGCCAATAGCAGCAGGTCGTTGACTAAGCGCGACATCCGCTCTGTTTCACTCTCAATCGCATCTAGTGACGCCTCGTCCATTCCATAGCGTTTAATAATATCGAGGTTGCCACGAATAGCGGTCAACGGTGTGCGTAACTCATGGGAGACATCGGCGACAAAACGTTGCTCAATGGTAAAAAGATGCTCTAGTCTGTCCATCATGTGATTAAAAACGCGCGCCAGCCGCCCCAACTCATCCATAGGACCTTGCCATGTCAGGCGGGTTGTCAGGTCATCGGTGGTGGCAATTTTGACAGCCGCATCAGTAATTTCATCGAGCGGGCGCAACACACGGTTGGTGAGCATAATGCCAGATAGCAGCGCCCCCAGAATAGCCAACGCCAAAGCGCCCACCATAAACACCAATAGCTGGTCGGTTGTGGTGGTAATCGTATCAATAGGTGCACCAACTTGTACCACCCCAATGGGCTGGAAGTTATCAATAATGGGGTGAGTATAAATGCGCATCAATGTCCCGTTAATTCGCGTTTGGCTAAAGACGGGCTTTTCGCTATAAAGCGTTGTTGTCATTAAGGGGCCGCGAATGCCCTCTAGCTCTGTTTCCTGCTCTAGTGATGGCTCGATACGGGTATTTTCATCTTGTGTGAGCCATACTTGCACAAACAACCCCGGCGGGCGTAGTACCTCTAGACGACGAAACACAATCGTGGTTTCAGTAGCGCCAAACTCTCCGGGATGAATGACGCGAATATTTTCTAGGACATCTTCTGCCGCGCGGCTGAGGTTGGTATCCACCGCATCAAGCATAACCCAGCGCACCACGCCGAAAATCACCGCCCCAAAGAGCGTGATAATCAACGTCAGTAGCCCGATATACCACAGGGTTAACTTGCGCCGTATCGTCATTGCGTTCGCCTAATCTTCACGTAGAACGTATCCTACGCCCCGCACTGTATGTATTAGGCGCGGCTCATTCTCCTGCTCGGTTTTCTGGCGTAGATAGCGCACATACACTTCAATGATGTTGCTTTCACCACCGAAGTCATAGCCCCAAACTCGATCAAAAATAACATCGCGGGTGAGAACCTGCCGCGGGTTACGCATGAAAAGTTCTAACAGCTCATACTCTTTGGCCGTTAAATCAATGGCGCGCGGCCCCCGATGGGCGCGGTGTGTGCCTGTATCTAGCGTCAAATCACTGAAGCGCAATACCTCCGGCTTAGAGTTGGGGGTAGAACGGCGGAAAAGCGCCCTAATTCGCGCCATCAACTCATCGACGGAAAAGGGCTTCACCAGATAATCATCGGCGCCACTATCCAGCCCGACTACACGGTCTTTAATATCATCTTTAGCCGTCAACATCAGAATGGGCACATCGCTAGCCGCACGCAGCCGTTTACACACTTCCAACCCATCCAAGCCCGGCAACATCCAGTCAAGAATGACCAAATCCGGCGGATTATCGCGGGCATAGGCTAGGCCACTAATGCCATCCCCCGCCACAAAAACACGATAGCCTTCGTAAATCAAGCCACGCTCGATAAATTGTGCAATACGCCTCTCATCCTCAATGACAAGTATTCTTTCCCCTGTCATATTCTGTTCCTCATCGCTATTGGTTAAAAATGGCTGTATGAAATGGACTTTTTATTATTTAACTATAAGGTAGCCCCATTCGTACAGTGTTTTAGCCTCTACGGCGACCACTTAACCGACAATATGCCCAGCGGTTGCGCTAAATGGTACAACACGCCGTTTTGCAGGTCATATACCAGCAGTGCCCCGCCAGTATAGGTTAAGCCGGCAATAGCTGCGCCGTCGGGGGATAATGTTGGCTGTGTCATGAAGCCCGGTACGCCAATACGTTGCGACTCGCCACCAATCGGCGCTTCTACAATAGAGACGATGCCAGCGCCTGGTATCTCACGCTGTACCGCAATCATGAGCTTGCCCGCATTTACTTCCCGTACATCGCCATAAGCTAAAGGATAAGGCAAGCTAAGCGCCAATTCTGGCGGGCGCTGTTGGCTGATGACATCCACAATAGTAATATCTGCGGTGATGCCTTGCGTTGCTGCGGCCTGATTATAAAGCCCGATGCGCCCATCTTGTAACCAGAAGCCATCGGTGGCGGCTGCCCCCGGCAATAGTTCACCAGTGTTCAAATCTAAAGCGTGTTGGGTCAATTCTTCGCCTGTGTCAATTTGCACCAATAGCGCATTGAGGCGTGGGGCAAAACGCGGGTGGCTATAACGCGGCACAGGGGTGCTATTCTCTAATAGCAGTGTGGGGGCTTCTTCGCCGTCTATCCCCACAAGCCAGATACCTTCATCAGTGCTGTACGCAATTTGCTGGCCATTGGGGGAGAAACTGATTTGATAAATGGGCGACACCTCATCTAAGGATAGTGGCTCATTGCCCTCGCCGGGTTCATGATACCATAATTGCCCCTCACTGGCGTAAGCAATCGCCCCATTGGCTGACACATCAAAAGCGGCGATGTCTTCGTTTGCTGGCGAGACAGTAAACGCTGCTTGGTTGGATGAGAGCCGCCAAACCTGCTTAATGCCGTTAATGTCTGGTGCAAGTAGATACAGATCACGCGGGAGAGGGAACTGCAAAGTTGGCTGCGGGCGGATTGCGCCCCAACTATATGCTACTGCGCTACTGATAGGCAAGGTAAAGCCCTGCCCGCTTGGCGGGTGCACCAGTGCCAACGCCCCACCCTGAAAACGTATCATCAATTCCCCACGCGGCGCCCAACGGGTATGAGATAGCGCTACTGGCTCAACGCCAACATCAATGATTTCATCAGCGCTCAAGTCATAGCGCTTTAGAATAGCAGCGCCTTCCTCAAGTTCAGTATCGAAACGCCCCCGCCCAAAGACCAGTATGGCGTTTTCATCGGCGCGGTAGTAGGGTTTGGCATAAATCGTATCATCATCCAGTAAAACAGTTTGCTGGTTGGCATTCGCCATATCCATAAGGATGAGGCCACCCTCTGGTGGAGTAAAGACAAGCTGGGCACTACCCACCCATGCGACACCATCTGAAGCGGGAATAGCGCTCACCAACGTCATTGCGGGCGGAACAGCGCTGCGGTCACGGCGATAAATCCACCAGATATTATCTTCTGCTTCGGCGGCAAGGTGACTACCATCAGGTGACCATTGCAAATTAAGTAGCGGCGTTGTTGGCACATCAACAAAAACAGGATTAGGGCTGCCCTCATTGAAATAAACCCGCAAACCAACCCGTGTGGTATAGGCCAATGTGTCGCCATTATGTGTCCATGCAAGCGTTTCCCCTTGCCCACGCAATGGGGGGACATCGGCTTGACTATCCAGCAAAATCGTATCATCACGATACATGTGATGCAAAAATAGCCCTTCTTGTGTGCGGTAGGCAAGCCAATTGCCATCCGGCGCGACACCAAAATCAATGATGAACGGCTCTTCTCCCGGCATAATGGTTGTGATGCCGGCTGCGCCAATGCCATAACTATCTAATCGCCCATCATTGAAAAGCACAAACATCTCGCTGGGCAAATTCAAACCGTCTTGGGCGTAAGAGATACCCCCAACCAAAAGCATCATTGATATAACCCATGTGCATAAGGCGATAGCTATTCGTCGCATGATTATCCCCTTGCTGGTGTCACACTTCACGGCTAAAAGTATACACTACTTATGGTCTGTTGGCGTTTTTATAGGCAATATAGAGGGAAAGAAGCGCCCACAATAGCTTTATTGTGGGCGTAGTGGAAGGTAGGATGTTTAGGCAGCTTGCATCGTTAGTGTGCTTGTTGTAGCCAAGTTAAAGCTTCTTCGCGTTGTTTATAAGAAAAAAGCTGGGCTTGCCGCCCTACATCATTAAAGGTGCGCAATAGTGCATTGATGAGCCGCAACCGTTCTTCATCTTCATCCTCATAAAGAATAGCAATTGAAAGACGCGGAACATGATGATTCTTCGCCCAATGCCGCAATTGAGCAAACATATATTGCATGGGCGGTGGCTCACCTATGTGGCTACAATCCAGCAAAAAACGCCAGTCAGATTTATCTTGTGTATGCTGGTAGAGGCTTTCACATAAATTCAGCCATTCGGTAATCGGTTGTTTGCCTGTTTGCAGCAACTTAACTTCGAAAATATCGCCTTCAAGTTGCTGGTAAGTGATCGCCTCTAAGTTTGGGTAAGGGCTTACCATAGTGGTTTCTCGACATAATCCCTCAGTTATATTTACAGCATACAACTGTTTTTGTCACGGAAACCTTAAGGTTCGCCCTTATGCCTTTGGTACTTTTTAGCTACAGAGCTAACGCAAGCGCAGTTGTTGCGCCTGTACCTCGTCCATCGCCTCAATTGTATCTTGCAAGCTAGCGACTTCATCCTGAATATCGAGCCGTAACCGCTGTGCCCGCCCGCTATCCACTTCTTTCGAGCCGAGCAACGAAAGTTGGGCATAAACCGTACCGAGTGAGGACAAGGTGCTTTCTAACTGGATTTCGGCGCGCTTGATAGAGTTAACCGTCGCTTCAAGATTTTCGCGCTGCTGCTCTAGCTGCTCTAGCTGACGCTCTAAATCTGCCCGCACCTGTTCATCTTTTTCGCGCGATAGCCGTATTTTCACCTTCTCAATTTTCTGTGGGACGCTTTTCAAATCGCGCTCTACTAAGTCATTGCCTTCAAAAGCGTCAATATGTTCCGCTAGGCGGTACATATATTCAATCCACTGGGTGACATCGGAGACGGTCTGGCGCAGATGAGTGCGCAACGCCCCTTTATGGCGTTCTACCAGTTTTATCATATTGCGGCGGTATTCCAGCGCGCTTTTGAGTTTTTCCCGCGCAACAGGATTGCGGATATTGTTCACATCAATACTCTGCTCAAACTCGCGGTAAATCGCTTCTTCAAGGCTTTCGGGGTCAGTTAGGGTAGAGACAACAAGCGCGCCCTCTGCAATAGCGCCCGCCACCAGCCAAAACCAATCCTGCCACCATGAGAATGGTTGCTTGAAGAATAAGAACAAGATGATGGTGACGATTAATGTCACCAATGTTTCCCAACGCAATACCGCATGTGTGAGCAAAGTGCCAAAAGCCCTTTGACGAACCTCGTTTTTCATAACAGGTCTGCTCGCTTAGTTTGCTAATCGTTGAATCAATGCCTTATTGTAGTATACGCCGTTTAAGGTTGCTATGTTTCAATAATTTTAACCACAATTGGGGGATAGAATCAAAAAGCGCCTCGCCATACTGACGAAGCGCCTTTGCTGGGGAGGTAGGATTCGAACCTACGAATGGCGGATCCAAAGTCCGCTGCCTTACCGCTTGGCGACTCCCCATTGAGTGCAATCATTATACCAAATTTGCACTTCGGGACAAGGCTTGAATTTGGCGAAACGCGCTTTATTCTTGATCGCCGCGCGGGTCACGCACGCCAATCGCTTGAGCAATATCAACGATGAAGCACACGCCTGTGCGCGGCGACATTAAATCGCCCAGTTCTTCTTTAGCCGCTTCAATGAGTTTATCCACCATGTCATCTGGCACAACAGACAAAATGGTGTAATTGGTGTGCTCTGTTTGACCTGTGATATAAGCCAGTGTAGCCGCCATTGAAGAGACGACATTAGTCGGCAACTCAATCGACGTGCGTTTGACCTGTTCTGTCAAGCTATGCAGGCCATGGCTGGGAATAATGGTCACACCAGGCGCCCCAGCTTCCTGCCATGCCAGCGCAACTTCCATGCCGCCCTGGATTTTCGAAGTGATGAGAATGATAAGTTTCATATATACCCCCTAAGCTGTTGTGGTCGCTGGTTTTTCAACTGATTTTCTTTGGGCGAAGACAACACGCACGATGGGTGGTGTCAAAACCGTTGTCAGTAGAATTGTTAAGAATAATACCGAAAATAACGGGTCTGTTGGCACAAGGATGCCATTGTTCACGCCAATAGCAGCCACAATCAAACCAACTTCCCCACGTGAAACCATACAAACGCCCAATTGCAACGCTTCTCTGTTGTTAAAGCCGCCTAAACGCCCACCAATGCCTGCACCAATGACCTTTGTCAAAATGGCAACAATGAGCATCACTAAAGCGAAGAGCCATGCATCGCCCCATGGAAAGTTGCTCAAATCAATCTGCAAGCCCACGTTGATGAAGAAAATTGGTACAACAAAGGCATACGAGATATAGCTCACCGCATTACCGATTTCGCGCTTCATCTCCTGGTTATTCAAACGGCTGAGGCCAACACCGGCGATAAAGGCGCCAGTAATGGCCGCTACCCCGCCGATAGCCTCGGCAGACCAGCCGAAGATAAAGGCAAGCGCAACGCCCCATACAGCCATACCGTAGTTTTGGGCGATGTTGGGGCGCTTGGCCAACCATTCAAACACTTGGGGCACAATCCACCAACTCACGGCAAAAGCTACAGCAATGTAGAGCGACATACGCAAGACAATGCCGCCAAGTTGGGCAATATCCACCGCGCCACCGCTCGCCCCAGTGATGGCCACCGTGAGCGATACCAGAATAATCGTCAGCACATCATCAATGAGCGCGGTAGCCAGCAGCCCATTACCAACGCGCGAGTGCAAATGCCCCACTTCAAGCAACACCTGTGCAGAAATACTGACGCTTGTCGCCGCCAATACCACGCCGGCAAAGAGCGCTGTTTGCCACTCATACCCGCCCCAGAATGTAATCAGGCCAGAGAATACCACCGGAAAAATAACGCCTAAAAAGCCAGCGAATAGGGCAACTTTCCCCACTTTGGCCAGCTCTTTAATGTGGACATCCAGCCCGATATTGAACATCAGCAGCAAAACACCGATTTCGGCTAATTCATGGATGACGTTGCTCAAATCGTGGCCGCCGAAGACGCCCCATTGCAACATATTCAGCACCGATGGACCAAGCACAACGCCGATGAGCAACTCGCCTAAAACGCGCGGTTGCCCTAATGCGCGCGCGGTAGAGCCAGCAATACGCGCCGCCACCAAAATAATACCAATACCCAGGAATAGCGCGACAACGCCGCTAATACCAGAGCCACCCTCCGCTGCAACGACAGGGGCGCTACTATCTGCTGCCCCTGCGGCTGGTGCAACCATCATCAATAACACCAGCAAGCCAGCAAACAATAACCGTTGCCGAGAATTGGTCGAAAATTGTTTCAAAAAGCCCATCAATGCCTCCAATTAGGCAAATTTATGCGAACATGGATTGTAGAGTATAACATTTAGCAAGACGCCTATCTATAAAAACCCCGTAAAATCCCCTGTATTTAGGGGGTCGCGTTCGGGTCTGGAAAGGCATTATCTCCATAAATTGGTATTGGTGTGGGTGGCGGCGGCGGTGGCACATCGTAATCAATGGGTAAAGCATCAATGCCCGTTTGAGTTTCCAGCAAAATCAAGGCCACCCAGCCCGTTAAATCGCCCGCACGCACCCGCACCCA
>DAOTWU010000159.1:0-13040 GCA_034435735.1 Anaerolineae bacterium
TACTGTTGGCAAATAAATATGCTGCCCGTTCTTGCCCACGGAAAAAGCGCAAACCAGGCAATATATTGTAAAGGGTGTGGTATAACAGCCCATTACCTCCAAAGCTGTGCGCTAATGCAATCAGCGCCACAATGCCCCAGAAAAGCGATTGGGGTAGCCGTCGCCATAGTGCAATAAGGGCTAAGGCTAATCCTCCCAACCCGATATAAAGTGGCGAGAAGTAACTCACAACAGAAGGCCATATGATTTGGACGATGTCTTGTAGGGAAAAGCCGTTGCTTTTCGCTTCAAACTCTAGCCCCGCACGGGCGGTGCGCATGAGGTATTCAATTCCTGGGATAAACTGAATTGCCGTTACCCCGAAGGATAATCCCCCAAAAAGCGCTGTGCCCAATACAAATATCCGCCAATGATAGCGCTGTTGGTAAACACGATACCCCCAATAGGCGACCAGTAAATAAGTCAAAAACCAGCTAGTCTGTGGATGCCCAGCCATCCATGACATACCTAGCGCCCAGCCGCTCAATACCAACCATAGCCATTGTGGGCGTTCTTTACGTGTCGCTTCCAATATGCCTAACGCGCCTAATGGTAGCCAAATTGCCGCCTCTAATAGGGCGAGTTGTAAGGGTGGATAACCTGTCGTAAAGCCGCCATAGCCAGTGATAACAGCAGCCACAAACGCGCCGACGATGCTCCCATCCTGCGCTTTTGTCAAGCCCCGCACGAAGATATACATGAACAGTGTATAAGCCAGAACATGGAAAACCATCTCTAGCTCAAGCGCATGATAGCTCCAACCACCGCTTAATTTGGCTAGCCCAATTGTGATGAGGCGCGGTGGGTAAAAAACAGCGGCCTGAGTATCTGCAATAAAGGGTAAACCGCCGTTGTTATAGGGATTCCATAGGGGCACTTCACCATTGGCAAATCGCTCATATTGATAAGCGCCAAAAGTGACAAATTGGCCGGAAAAATCCCCTTGCCGTAAAGATGCTTGATCACCCTCTATTGGGGTAAAAAGTCGCCAGAAGAACAAAAACCATATTAAGACTAACGCTATAATAGCGAGGGTATCTTGCCGTTGAATTCGTCGAGTCAATCTCACTATCACGATTTTCTCCGCGTTTTGGTGATAACTTCTTCAAAGAAGTTCATAGTTTCTTGCGCAATCACCGACCAGTTAAAATGTTGGTTTAATTTCTCTGCGCCTTGTTTCAATTGTGCCCGTAGTTGCGGGTTTTCTGCGAGGGTTAAAATTGCTTCAGCGAGCGTATTCACATTTTCTCGTGGCACAATCCATAAATTCCCCCCATGCTCAAACGTTGGTACATGGATAACGGGTTCTGTGGTGATAATAGCGCAATGGTTGCGTAATGCCGTCAATAGGCTGCTGCGGCGGTATGATGCGCCATCACGGAAGGGGAGTATGACAAGGTCTGCTGCTTGCAGATAGGCATACACCTCATTGTTATCGACAAACCCTGTCCAATGAATGGCATCCTGTAAGCCCAAACGCTCAATTTGGCTGTCAATCTGTTGCGCATAAGCTGCATTTGTGGGGTCGCTGCTACCTGTCCGCCCACCTATCATTACCAGCTTAAATGCCAATCCCTGTTTGCGGACTTCGGATAGTGCATCAAATAGTACATCTAAGCCCTTACTATGGTTGATAAACCCAAAGTGCGCTAATAACAGTTCTCCATTTTGTATCCCACAGTGTTCGCGCCATGTTTCTCGACGGTAGTTTTCAGGGAGCTGTGCCACAACCGTTCCACCAATGGGGATAAGTCGCGCTTTATCTAATCCAGCGACACGCTGGTAATCCTCATGATTAGTCACAATGACCCCGCTAGATTGGCGTGCTAAGTGCATCACAATCCAATTACGCAATTTTCCCGCTTTGGGGAATAGGTAAGGGAAACGCAAATCGTGAAATGTGGTTATAACTGGAACACTCGTGTAATGTGGAACAAAGTGGATAAATGGCGACATCCCATAAGCCGCCGTTTGAAAGTGCAAGTTAATAACATCTAATTGGTGTGTTTTTGCCCATTGCCTTATTGCATTTAAGCTGCCCATCCCCCAGCGTTGAATGGTGTTGGTTAGGTGAATGCGTTTATCTATTTCCGCTGTGATGGCGTGACTGAAGACAAAGACATCTTGATTATGGTTGGCGAATTGCTCAGCTAGGATATGGCATACATCGCCGACACCACCTTGCATGGGAGGATATTCGCCCGTGATAATTCCTATTCGCATCAGGATACCTTTAGCCCAGAACGTAGAACTTGCCAATAAGTTTTTACACGTTCCTTGCGAAGGGCTCGTTTATGTCCAATAAGCCCCTTAAAGGCTTCTAGTCCCAATTGTAAAACGTAACTTTTTAGCAAAAACAGGCGCAATATTCCAGCAATAAGCGCACCATGATGCTTTTTGTAGTAACGCAATTTGCTTTGTTGAAAATGAATATGTTTATGGGCTGGTACTTGTGCTGTGCTTTGTCCGCCATGGTGAATAATTTGTGCTTTACCATAGTAGACAACACGCCAACCCGCATTTTTCGCCCGTTTACACCAATCTAGTTCTTCAAAAAACATCACATAGTTTGTATCTAAGCCACCTATTTGCTCATAGACTTCACGCCTTGCCAATAACGCAGACCCCTGAACCCAGTCCACTTCAGCAATAGCATCGTCCTCAATATCTTCAACATAAAACTGGCTCAACATCTTTTTAGGGGCAATCCCTTGTAGCCACGTGCTTTCAAAAAAACCTAATTTCACCGTAGGGAAACGCCGCCGTGTCGATTGTGTGCTACCATCACTATTGAGCGTGTGCGGTCCAATAATGCCAACGTCGGGGTGGGCTTCTAGATAATCCAGCATTTGGGGCAGGGCATTATCAAGGAGTTCTGTATCTGGATTTAGCATGAAGAGATAGCGTCCCTGGGCAGCTTCAAAACCGATATTATTGCCACGGGTAAAGCCTACGTTCTCATTTTGCGCCAATAGCGTTACTTGTGGATAGCGCTCTCTGAGCATAGCGACAGTTTCATCTTGGCTGGCGGAATCAATCACAATGATTTCTGCAATATATTTGCCATCGCCTACACTGCCTATCTGTATATCGCTATTTAGAATGCTATCTAAACAAGCCGCTAGCAAATCGGCCACATTCCAACTCACGATAATGATGGATACATCAGGGGTTTTATTTTGCATAGCCGCCCCAATTCTTTTTACAAATACCAAACAGGATTTTACCAACAGTTTACGAAATACCAGAGCGTTAACACATTCTCTTTACAACTTCGTTTTACTATAGTCTCAGAACGCAATATCAAAGCATGGATATTTAGGAGGTTATCATGTTCAAAAAATCAATCGTCGTCGTTGTCTTAGTAGCGCTTATGGCGCTGTTTGTTGGCGCAGTTAGCGCTCAGGATGATACTGGCGCACCCGAAGAGCGTGAACACAACCGCATTGGTGCGGCGGCTATTCGCCAAGCTGTTCAAATCCTATCCGAAGAAACAGGGCTGAGCGGTCAAGAAATCCTCGCCCAACTTCAAGAAGGCATGACCTTAGCTGACATCATCACCGCCAATGGTGGCAGTGTCGATTCTGTCATTGCCTCCGCTGTTGCTGCTGTGAATGAGCGGGTACAGCAAGCGCTTGAAAATGGCAACATCACCCAAGAACAAGCTGATAACATGTTGGCCAATATCGAACAGCTTATTACCGATGCTGTCAATGGCGATTTGCCCTTACCATCGGTTGGCCATCACGGTCCTTCTGTAGATGCTCTTCGTGAAGCCGCTGGGCGCAATTTGATTGGTGCTGTGACCGAAGCTACTGGATTAGAATCCCGCGATATTCTTCAGCAGATGCGTGATGGCGCGACATTGGCCGAAGTAATTACAGCGAATGGTGGCGATGTAGATGCTGTAGTAGCTGCCGCTGTTGCCAGTGCCACCGAGAAAATCAATCAGATGGTGGCTGAGGGTAAATTGACTCAAGAGCAGGCTGATGAACTCATCGCGTCTCTGGAAAGCGTCTATACCGAAACTGTGAACGGTTCATTCTCTGGCCGTGGCGACCGTGGTGACCGTGAACGCCCCGATCGTGGTGATCGCCGCTTAGGCAACGGGATTGTTCAACAAGTTGCTGAAACCACTGGTTTAGAGGCTGTGGACATCCTCCAGCAACTGAGCGATGGTAGCACCTTAGCCGATATTCTGGCTAGCGCTGGCGTCGATGTGAATAGTTTCGTAGATGGTTTGCTCACCCCCGCAGTGGAACGGTTAGATGAAGCAGTTGCCAATGGCCGTATTACGCAAGAAGAAGCGGATGCCCGTCTTGAGCAAATTCGTAGTACCTTGCTGGAACGTCTGAGTAATCCTGCTCATCCGCCAATGCCACCTGAGGCTGAATCTAGCACCGATAGCTAAAAACCAGTTTTCTCTAAAAATAAGAGCGCCTGACTTCGGGCGCTCTTTTGCGTTAGCTGAGTTTGAAAAGGCGTTGGGCGTTTTGTGTGGTGATTTGTCCCATTTCCTCAGAGCTGATGCTGTGTAGCTGCGCCAATTGCTCTACAATATAGGGGATATAGGACGGTTCATTACGCTTCCCACGATAGGGATGTGGCGTTAAGAAAGGCCCATCCGTTTCTACAAGAATGCGGTCTAATGGGATTTGTGCTGCTATTGCCCGTAATTCATCAGCTTTTTTGAATGTTATAGGACCGGTAAACCCTAAATAGAAACCAGCTGCTAAGGCGCGTTCTGCGATTGCCATTGTTGCGGAAAACGAGTGTAGAACACCAGCACGTTCCTGTAATCTTTTGGGCAAAGTATTCGCCCATGCTTCCAGAATACCCATGACATCTTCGCTAGCTTCACGATTATGAATAATCACGGGCAATTCCAATTTTGCTGCGAGTTCTAATTGACTTTCCAACGCCCAGCGTTGTTTTTGCTTGGGGCTTTTATCCCAATAGTAATCTAGCCCTATTTCGCCGATGGCCACTACCTTACTCTCTTGGGCTAACGCTTCAATTTGCCCTAAGATTTCGGCTTGAAAGTCAGCGCTGCTATTGGGGTGAATGCCAACAGCGGCAAAAATCTCTTCGTACTCTGATGCAAGCTGAAATGCCTCGTGGCTAGACGGCAAGTCAATGGCAGGGATGATGATACGGGTAACCCCAGCATTAACCGCCCGCTGGATAACTTGCGGACGGTCTTCGTCATATCGCTCAAAATTTAGATGGCAATGGGTATCAACGAGCATAAGACTTAGAGACGATGCTGCTCTTTAAGTAGCGCAATATCAGCTTCGACCATCATCTGGATGAGTTGTTCGAAAGAAACACGCGGCTCCCATCCTAATTTCTGGCTTGCTTTTGTCGGGTCACCAACCAACAGGTCAACCTCTGCTGGGCGCATAAACCGTTCATCCTGCACGACATAGTCTTGCCAGTTTAAGTCTACGCATTCGAACGCCACTTCTACCAGTCGCTGAACAGAGTGAGTTTTTCCGGTCGCTACGACGTAATCATCGGGTGTATCTTGCTGTAGCATCAACCACATCGCTTGGACATAGTCGCCAGCAAAACCCCAGTCACGCTGCGCATCCAAATTGCCCAGCCGCAACTCATTAGTCAGCCCTAATTTGATTTTGGCAGCATGATATGTGACTTTACGTGTAACAAACTCTAAACCACGACGCGGGCTTTCGTGATTGAACAAGATGCCGCTTGAAGCATGTAAACCGAAGCTTTCGCGATAGTTCACTGTAATCCAATGCCCGTAAACCTTTGCCACACCGTAAGGGCTGCGCGGATAGAATGGCGTGGTTTCTTTTTGCGGCACTTCCCTCACTTTGCCAAACATTTCGCTGCTAGACGCTTGGTAGAAGCGAATTTCTGGATTCACTGTACGGATTGCATCCAGAATACGGGTGACGCCTAGAGCTGTCACATCACCTGTGAAAACAGGTTGTATCCATGACGTTTGAACGAAGCTTTGCGCCGCGAGGTTATAGACCTCATCTGGCTCAATCTCTTGCAATGTTCGTGTAAGACTTGTTTGGTCGCTCATATCGCCAGAAACCAGTGTAATCTGGTCTTGAATGTGGCGGATACGTGGGAAATCTAATGTGCTTGTACGCCGTACCAACCCGAAAACCTCATAGCCCTTGCTGAGCAAAAATTCAGCTAGATAAGAGCCATCTTGGCCGGTGATACCGGTAATTAAAGCGCGTTTACCCATCCCTAGAAGTTCCTTTCCTGCTTGACACGCTGGCGACAGTCTTCCAGCACATCTTTTAATGTTTGTTCGAACGGTATTTCAGGTTGCCATCCCGTCGTTGCTTGAAGGCGCGTTGCATCGCCTTGAATAATGGGAATGTCAACCGGACGCAACCGGCTTTCATCCACACGCACTTCAATTTCTACATCGGTGTATTGGAATAACACGTCAAGAATATCTTGTGCGCTATATGTTTTTCCGGATGCGATATTATAGGCTTCGCCCGACGTACCCTTATCCATGATGAGGCGATAGGCCCGAACGATGTCCCGTACATCAGTAAAATCTCGCTGTGGTGCAAGGTTGCCCACATAAATGATTGGCTCTTGCAGTCCCGCTTCAATTCGCGCAATTTGTATGGCGAATGCTGGCGCAACAAAACGCTCGCTCTGGCCTGGCCCAAAGTGATTAAATGGGCGTGCTCTCATAATGGGAAACTCGTGGCTGATATGATATTGCAGCCCCAGCATATCCTGTGCAATTTTACTTACACTGTAGGGGCTAGATGGCCGCAATGGAGCAGCCTCACTCAGCGGTAATTCATCAGGTTGAACCGCGCCATAAATTTCTGCCGAGCTGATTATCAGCATACGCGGGCGAATATTGGCCTTTAGACAACCTAATATGACATTAAGTTGGGCGCGGATATTGTTTTCCAGTGTTTCCCACGGGTCTTCAAATGACCGCGGCACAAAAGCCTGTGCGGCTAGGTGATAAATACAATCAGGCTGAAGTTTTTTTATCAGCGCAAAAGTTGCTTCTTCATTTTTCAAATCCAGCTCATGACAGTCCACATACTCACTATGTGGTGTTGCTGGTTGTTGAAGTACTGTACCATACAGTTCAGCATCAGGATATATATCCCTCAGATGATGTACGAGATGTTGACCGACGAAACCGCCGGCGCCTGTGATAAGGATACGCACCATCAACTTTCCAGTTTACAAGCGTTAACTAACGCAGGGCATTATAAACAAACTTATGCACACTGCTACCCTTAAGGTGTAGGATAGCGCACTAAAAAGGCTAAAACTCGCCTCGATTGAGTATCTTGGAACGCTATCATATCATAGTGAACGCCGACTTCCAGAGATTGAGGTGGGAATACCCATGCTACAGTATTATCACTATTATCTGTAACCAGATATGTATAAGTGCCTATTGGTGGCCGAACTGGCACACTGGCTAAACCATTGGTCACATCTCGTATGAGATGGGTAATGCCCCTAGTAAAATAGTGGCGGTAATCATCATCTGGGCCAGGTGGTAACAACGTATTATCTGGCGCCATAAACCCAATGCCAAAGGGCACAATATCCCCTTGTGTCAAGTTGACCAATCGCAAATGGGGCGATTCGCTATCAAATGTTAATCGCCCATCATCAACTAAGAGCATGTCTATAGCGGTTAAGGGCGAACCATAAATGAACAAGGTGTATGTTTGTTCTGGGAATAGTTCAAGTTCCCTTGCGACACTATAACTCTCTTCTGCAACTAACTCAGCGCTTAACCGGTTATCGCCGTTAGGTACGATGAATAACTCGCTACTCTGACCGATGCTAAGCTCTTCAACGAGCAAAATATCGTTAAGGTAGACATTAACAGGCGCTTCGCTTTCAAAAGCGTTAACCACACGTAGGCGCGTGGGTAAACGCGGAACGGGGGTGAATTCCTCTACTTCGTCAGCACGGATGATGCTTTCTTCAAAGCCCACAGGGTCACTGAAAACGATCGGAGGAGCGCTCATTGCGCCAGTGAATAAGTAGAGATAGCTTCGTCCGGGTTCAAATCGCACATTACTTGCTTCTTCTAGTAAGTCAGTTGGTGTGTTGTTTTCCACTTTATTCCAAAATAGGCTATATTCTGAGCCACCGGCAATGGTAACGCTTGGGCTAATATCGCCATAGCGCAAATCACCAACAACCCCAGCAAATGGCCCTGCAGAGCTTTCTAGCCTTGCAACTGGTGCACTGGGAACAGTATGAACAAATGTAACCCGTGTTTCCCCTTCGGGAACTGGGCTTAAATCGTCACGATAAGTGATGAGCCGCAAATTGTTATCTGTGCCCACCAGAATAATAGATACTATTTCATTGGGATTGGCACGTAATGGCGTAATGAGTAGCGCGTTGTCATTTTCGGGGTCTGCACCTGTAGGATAAATACTCAGCGTATAAGTTTGTGATTGTATTTGCTCTCTATCGGTACTTCTGCCGAATGTGAGCAGTTGTGCCATCAAATTATCATCTAAATACACATCCACAGATTGAGCAGAAGCCAGTGCATTGATAAATCTGATATTGGTGACAGATGGTGCGCGTGTGGTAATTTCAATAACATCTAACTGTTGGGGCGTTTCCCCTTCAATGATGATAAAGGTATAATTAAAGCCTCCACGCAACTCAAAGCGCCGCTCAAATAACGGTGTATCAGCGTTGATAAAGCGCAAGTCATTACGCCCTGCTGGCACTTCTAGATATTCCACGGCTTGTCCGTATGAAACACCATTTGCCAAGCCTTCATCATTTGTTGTAATCAGCAAATCAGGGGCATTAGGGGCTGTGTGAATAAACGATATGCGTGAGGTTTCCTGCCCTAATGGCGATGTAGATTCAAAATAGGTGCTGAGCTGAATATTATCAATTGTCCCGCTCAAAACCAGAATGAGCGATTTTGTCCCTTCGATTGTTAATTGAGTTTCTAAAATGGGTTCTTCATCATAACGGTTGCCACTTGGCACAACACGTAATGTATATGTTCCTGCCTCAATGCCAGATTGCCCCGTTGCTAGCCCATAACGCAAATTAGTGGCAATTGATAATCGTTCAATATAAACATCAACAATTGGTAATTGTGGGATAGCGTGCGCAACACGAATATAAGCTTGCTGGCTAGGGTCATCAGCAATGCTGCGTGGCAAAGGGGCCAGCGTGGCTTCAGGGGTTTCTGTAGCAATTGGCGTAGCCGTTGGTGGCTCTGGGGTATGAGATGGTGTGGCTGTAGGTAAAGCCGCCAGGGTAGGTGGTGGCGGCTCATCAATATTGGGTTGGCAAGCCGCTAAAATAATAAACACGGTTAAAAGTAATAATCGGCGCATGACTAGCCCCTCACTATCAATAGTTATCAAATATATTGTCTAGTGTATATGCGCTTGACGTGAAAAACAAAAGACCCCATGGTACTAACCACAGGGTCTTTATTGATTATCGGTGTTTATCAGCCACCCGATGGAATATCTTCAATATCCGCTGGACGCCCATTATAAGAGAGATTTACGAACTGTGTCGCAATCCAACCGCTTTGCCCCTCATAGGTTGTATGTAACCATGAACCATCTTCTGTGCGCAGGTCAATGATGAGTTGTGCACCACTGGGGATAAGCGCCAGAGATTCAGAGCTAGTGTCAGGGCTACGGCGTAGGTGCAAGTTCGCACCAGGGTTCAAAACCACTTCCGCCACATAAGCATTACGTGTTGGTTCCTCAGTGGGTACACTGGGAGCAACTGGCGCTCCAGTGGTTGAACCAATTTCGCCACGGCGTGAGGTGTCGATGATTTCTAATTCTTCACGTTGTACCAAGTCTTCGAGGGAGCGTTTTTCGCCGTTATATTCGAAGTCTAGATACAGTGTAGCAGACCAACCCGTGATGACCGCACCATCTTCACGCTCATAGCGGACAAATGCCCAGTCAAGGTTGTCATTTACGCCCAGAATTTCTACCGTTGTGCCTAGTGGCATGAGTTCGAGCGTTTCACCACCTGTTTCAGGTGTACGGCGAATCTTCAGATTGACACCAGGATTCAAATTGGTTACTGTGCCGAAAACGGTATCTTCCGGTAATGGCGGCGGGGTAACAACTTCCGAACCCGATTCACCAGGTGTGTTTTCTGGAACTGTGGGCAGTTCTGCTAATTTTTGTCGTTTACCATCTTCATCACGCACATCGAGATACAGCGCATTGACCCAAGCCGTGACAGAGCCACCATCTGGCGCGGCATAGCTGATGAATAACCAAGTATCCTCAGGGTTGAGGTCTTCATCTTCGCCTAGCAATGTTGCCGGGTCAACATAATCTGGATTAAGCGGTTCGCCAGTTACGCGGTCAATTGGTTCGCCTGCGCGCCCAAGCACTTCCAGAACAGCACCCGAAGGTGCTAAACCAAGCGAGAAAGCGTCAGGGCTGGGATATTGGCGTAACTGGAGGTTTGCACCAGGGTTAACCAGCACTGTCGCCGTTGGATTTACTTCTTCATCAACAAGCGGCGGAGGAGGTGGCGGCGGAGCTGGGGTTTCTGCAACCACAACTTCTGTTTCCTGGCTGGGCGCTTCGGTTGCTTCTTGCTGTGGCGCTTCCACAACCTCTGTAGATGTGTCATCGCTAGTCTGTGTTGTGGCTTCAGTATCTTCTGCAACTGCTACTGTAACACTTTCAGCGCCTGGTGCGCTGGCAATGCTTTGCGCTACAGGCGAAGCGAGCAATGCGACAGTGCTCTCATCGCTCACAATTACATCATAGAGGACGCCACCATAGAATGCGGTTTCTGGCAACTCTACGCTTTGGCCATCAAGCGTCAATGTGACGACACCCATTGTTGCTGCAATGTCGGTGATAGTGTTATCGCCGCTGGCTAAGGCTTCCGCCAAAACTGTGCCATCTTCAAGTGTGAGGCTGATTTCACTTGAAGATGTGTTGATGATGTTCAGGCGCGCAGTCGAAGTGTCAACACCTGCTAAGTTATCCACATAAACAGTCAAAGCGTCATCAGTCACAACCAGAGTTAAGGCAGAGCCATCTTCCACGATGACAGTTTCGCTGCTGAGTGTTTCATCACCCTCAACCGAGCGCGCTTCAAACGTATACTCACCAGCAGCTAATCCGAGGTGATCAGTGCCAGCTCCGGTGGCTAGTGCTACGCCAAAACGGTCACCATTAGCGAATACATCAACGGTGCTAGTGCTGGCGTTTACAACACGCACAAATCCAGCAGGTGCTTCAGCATGAACTGGTGCTGAGAGTAAAACAGTCTCAGGACTGGTGGGACGGCCATAGACAATAGCTATATAGCTTGTGCCAGCAGAGAGAGCAAACGGCTGTGGTTCAACAATAGCCGCACTCAAGTCTTCACCTGTGGGAACAAAGCCCATATTGTAAACAAACGCTGGAACATCAATAGTCCCAGTAGCATCCCCATAAGCAATATTGGCGCTCACTAGCCGCCCGTCATCCAACAAGGCATCAATAGCTGGCGCGCCATCAATCGCGTGGACGATGCGGAAACGAGCCGTCCCTGCGCCTAAAGGTGTAAAGTCATCTTCATAAACCTTAAACAAAAGTGGTTCTGTAGAAGAAGCAATCAATGTGTAAGGAGTGCCAGCCCCGACTGTTAATTCCTGTGACCATAGTTCTGTAGTGATACCTGTCGGTGTTACGGTGATTGTGTGGCTTCCTGCAGGGACAAAAGCGTAGGTCGAAGCCTCGCCAAAGCCTAGCCCCTTCACCGTAAGTTGCCCATCTGTGTACACATCTACAGCAGCGGTGCCGGGGATGACGTGTACAAAGCGAACTTGTCCATCAACATTTTGCGCTAACACACCAGTGATGCTAAATGCCATCACAAGTAAAAATAGTGTTAGCCCTAATATCAGGCGTTTATTTTTCATAGATTTCCCCTTCCTGCCTATTGGCGGTTAGAGTTTAACTTTACCAGAAATCACAATTTGGGGGCATAGTTTATGCCCCCTCTGTGTATTTGTGAACGATTTAGGTGCCTTCTTGCCACTGGTTCAGATAGGCTTCCTGCTCGGCTGTCAGTGTGTCAATCTTCACACCCATAGCCTCAAGCTTCAGGCGGGCAATTTCGCGGTCAACCTCTTCCGGAATAGTATACACATTTGGTGTTAAACTGTCCGCATTTTTGAGGATGTACTCCGCGCCCAAGGCTTGATTGGCGAAGCTCATATCCATCACGCTGGCCGGATGCCCTTCCGCGGCAGCGAGGTTAATCAGACGGCCTTCACCCAGAATGTAAAGCGGGCGGCCTTTGATGCGATATTCTTCGACGAATGGGCGTACAAGTTGCGGCTCACCGTCGGCGATTTCACGCAGGCCATCGATGTTAATTTCAACATTGAAGTGACCAGAATTTGCGATAATAGCACCGGGCTTCATGCGCTCCATGTGGTGAACATCAATCACGTTAATATCGCCAGTGGCGGTGATGAAGATGTCGCCGAGTGGGGCAGCTTCTAGCATGGGCATCACACGGTAGCCATCCATAACGGCTTCCAGGGCTTTCATCGGGTCTACTTCTGTCACAATGACGTTCGCACCCATACCCTTAGCCCGCATAGCGATGCCGCGGCTGCACCAGCCATAACCGGCTACCACAACAGTGCGCCCAGCAATCAAGATATTGGTTGCGCGGATGATGCCATCAAGTGTACTTTGCCCAGTACCATAGCGGTTGTCAAAAAGATGCTTGGTCATGCTATCGTTGACCGCAATCACGGGGAAGGCGAGTGCACCATCTTTCGCCATCGCACGCAGGCGGATGACACCCGTCGTGGTTTCTTCTGTGCCGCCTTTAATATCCTCTAGCAGGTCGCGGCGGCTTTTGTGAATAGTGCTCACTAGGTCGGCACCATCATCCATTGTGACATGTGGACGGTGGTCAAGGGCGGCGCGGATATGGTCATAATAGGTATCGTTGTCTTCGCCCTTGATTGCGTAAAC